>CAYRJS010000423.1:0-2189 GCA_964424535.1 uncultured Aquimonas sp. | reverse complement strand
TCCTGCCCGATGATGGTGCGGTGGTGTACTGGTTCACCTTTGATGATGAGGGCAAGCCGCGCTGGCTGGGTGGCAACGGCACCATCGTGCGCAGTGACGCTGGCGATGAGCTGCAGTTCGAGAGTCTCTACGCCGCGCATGGCCCGCGCTTCGGGCCGGAGTTCGATCCAGCTGATGCCGTGCGCGAAGACGTGGGCAGTGCGATCTTCCGCTTTCAGGATTGCAACAGCGGCGAAATCGCCTTTGATGCCTACGGCAAACAGCGCACGTTCCCGCTCACCCGCCTCACCCGCACCATGGGCGCCAACGGCTGCCGCCCGATCCACGGTACACCGGGCGAGCCGATACAGCCCTATGCCGGACAAAGCGGAAGCTGGTACGACCCGGCCTCCAGTGGCCAGGGTTTCACGTTGGCCTGGCTGGCCAACGGCGATGCCGCACTGGTGTGGTTCACCTTTGACACCGAAGGCAAGCCGTACTGGATGACCGCCATCGGCCAGCCGGAAGACGACAAAATCGTGTTTCCGGAATTGCTCTCGGTACAGGGTGGCCGCTTTGCCGAAGCGTTCGATCCTGAAGCGGTGACCCGCACGCCGTGGGGGCGGATGGAACTGGCGCTGGAATGCGATGCGGGTCAGGCCAGCTATTTCCCGGCAGAAGAAGGCTTTGCCGAAGGCCAACTTGATCTGCAGCGCCTGACCCGGCTGGAAAGCCCAGCCTGCCCGTGGGTGAAACCCAAGCTGACGGACTTGTACGACCTTGAGTGGACGGAGTTGCCGGTACCTGCCTACACGACGCCGATGAACCCCGTCCATTTTGAAATGCGCTCGATCGCGGATGACGGCACTGTGCTGGGAGGCGGGCGCTGGGATGGTTGGGCTGGCATCGTGCGCCTGCGTCCTGGCGAAACGGAGTGGGAAAAGATGCTGGAAGGTGCCGGAGAACCCTTCGTCACCCCGGACGGCAAGACGATCTATGCCTCTCGCAATGAGCCTCCTCCGCCCGAGGCGACGAACATTGTATCTGCGCGGAAATTGATGATGTGGCGTGAAGCCACGGGCTGGCAGACCTTGCCCGGGATCACCAATGTCACGAATGTAACTTACGGCATGTCGCAGAATGGCAAGTGGCTTGTAGGAACAGGTCGGATGGGTAATGGAGATCTTACCAATCAATGGAAGTGGAGTGAAGAAACCGGGCAGGTCATCCTTCCAAATGAATTTTTTGCACCACTCCCGCTGAGCATATCCGACGATGGCGAGATCATTGTAGGTGCCGCACGTGCAATTCCTGCATGGCAGACTCGCAGGGCGGTTCAATGGACATCCGGGGAGCAGCATTATTTATGGGATAACGATGGCAATGTGCTGGGCAATGCCCGTGCCTGCAATGCTGATTGCAGCCGGGTTGCCGGCTACTATCAGAACCCTGTCAGTGTGTTGACCCCGGACTCTTTGCGCGCCTGGTATCGTGAACTTTCTGGAGCTGTCACCTATCTGGACATGCCGGAGGGTGCCACGGACAACAATGTCACGGCGATCAATAGTGCTGGCGATCTGATTGCAGGAGTTCAATCGATCTGGGAGCAGGCCAGGTCACGGTTCATTGTTGAAGGCTGGCTCTGGACGCAGGATACCGGCTCCGTATCCCTGCGGAACATCCTGGAGGGCGATGGTGAATTCCAGTTCACGGGCCGGTGGAGACGAAATGTAATGGATGTCTCCTCCGATGGCACACGCATTCTTCTGTCAGGATGGACACTGGTGCCCAACGGGCAATTACAACAATATCGGGCAGGAGTACTTCGCCTGATTCCAAAGGCGTCACAAGATGTCAATTCCAACCCACAGGAGACAAGCAAATGAGTGTCTTGAAAAAGAAGTGCCGCGGGCGGTTCCTGGCTGTTGCGATCATGGCAGCGTGTACTGCGTCCGTTGCCGCAGCCAGCGAATCAACTGACGAAAGAGGGCGCACCATCGACAAGGATATGCTTGTGCAGATCATGGCGCTGCATGGGCTGGACGAGCGCGGGGCCATCGCACGGCTTGCCGCCGAGGAGGAGGCGACAGACCTGTACCGTCGTGTGCGTAGTATGGATCTTCCCGCGTACGCGGGGGCCTGGTTTGATGTGGATAGCGGTGCGTGTCAAGATAGTTGTCGCCTGATTTCATGCAGCTAGTCGCTTACTT
>CAYRJS010000422.1:0-2191 GCA_964424535.1 uncultured Aquimonas sp. | reverse complement strand
GGACGGTCTATATCGTCGCCATCGGCATCTGGATCATCTGGGAAAAACGCGAGCCAGCGGCCACCCTGGGTTGGTTGCTGGCTCTGGCCGCACTGCCATTGCTGGGATTCGTGGTTTATCACTTCGTCGGGCCGCGACGTATCCGCCGCCAGAGCTTGCGGCGCTCGCGTGCCCGCGCTGCCCTGCATGCGCCTTTGCCCGAGGACGAAGGCGAGGTCATGCATCCGCATCTGACGGCTCTGGTGCGCGGCACCACGGGCATCGATGCCGTGCATATGTGCGAGCCCCGTCTGCTGTGCGATGGCGAAAACACCTACACCGCCATGCTGGAAGCCATCGCCCAGGCCCGCGACCATATCCACCTGGCCAGCTACATCTATGACCCCGATGCCACCGGCACGGTTTTTCTTGAGGCTCTGGTCGAACGCGCCCGCGCCGGCGTCAAGGTGCGTCTGTTGCTCGACAGCGTGGGTTGTGCCCGCACCCGCCAGTCGTTTTTTCGCTCCGTATTGGCCGCCGGTGGTCAACTGGCCTGGTTTCATCCCGTGCGCTTTCGCCCCTTGCGACGTTCAACCCTGAACCTGCGCAGCCACCGCAAGATCCTGATCGTTGATGGCCTCATCGGTTTTACCGGCGGAGTGAATATTTCCGACACCCAGGACCATCGCCGTCGGGCCGACGCTCACCGCGACCTGCACCTGCGCTTTCGGGGCACGGCGGTATCGGCCCTGCAACTGGCTTTCCTCGAAGACTGGGCCTATGCCAGTGGCGAATCACCGTGTGAACCCGGATTGTGGCCAAAGCCGGAAAGTGGCGGTGCGCCCGCCCTGGTGGTGCCGTCCGGGCCGGATACCTCATGGGAAGCCTTCCATCGCCTCAGTGTCGAAATGATCCATGACGCCCGCGATCGGGTCTGGCTGGTAACGCCGTATTTCGTGCCCAGTGAAGCGGCACGCATGGCCCTGTCCAATGCCGCATTGAGCGGCAAGGACGTGCGCGTGATGCTGCCCCAGCGCGCCGATTCCTACCTGGTCAGCGCCGCCGCTCGTTCGTATTACGATGAACTGCTTCGCGCCGGGGTGCGCATCTTTGAATACCAGCACAGCCTTTTGCACGCCAAAGCCATGCTGGTGGATGCCGACCATGTGCTGATCGGCAGTGGCAACTTCGATACCCGCAGTTTCCGCCTCAATTTCGAATTGTCTACCGTGGTCGCCGACCCGGCCCTGGCTCTGGCGATGGCATCGGCCTGGAACGATTACCTCGGCAATGCTGTCGAAGTGCTTCCTGGCAAGCGCGGTTCTTTTTTGCGTCGCCTGGGTGATGCCGCCGCCCGCCCGCTTTCACCGTTGTTGTGACGTCCGTTTGTCGTGCCGGTACTGCCGTTATGACTCTTGCCGGTTGACCACGTCGCAAAAGGCCGGAAAACTTGCACCCTTGGCCTGTCCGGTCGGTCCGACCTGAATTTCCCGGAGACACGCAATGCGTTGGTTATGGTTCGTAGGTTCCCTGGTGTGTTTCGCCGTGCTGTTTCGCACCACCTCCATTGCCCTGGCCTTGATCTGCCTGGTCGGCGCCCTGGTCTTCATGCTGATCGGCACCCTGGCCGTGGCGGCCCAGCGCATCGATCGCAGTCGCAATGCGGACCTGCCCCGTTTCAATATGGACGAATTGCAGCGCAACAAGAACGCTGCGACCGAGCCTGCACCGGCATCGCAGCCCCTGGAACCGGCCATTGTCGGCATGGCCAGTGCGGCGGCCATGATTGAAAACGAGATGCGTAATCGGGAGCCCGTCATGCCACCGTCTGAAACCGGTTGGCAGGACGAGACCGACACCGATCCGGAGTGAAACCTGTTCTGGCGTTTGCCCAGCAGGCGTCAGTGACGCTTGCGGAACAGCCGTACCTTCTCGAAACGGTTTTCGGTACCGTGGCGCAAACGTCGCAGGTTTTCCCGATGGGTCATGGCGATGAATCCGGTTGCCAACAAGGCCACAACCAGTCGAGCCGTGCTCGGGTCACCTGGCAGCCATAGCGCCAAGGGTATGAGAGTGGAAGTGGCCAGGACCGTAGCCAGGCCCACATAACCGCTGACGACCAGCATCAGCAGCCAGACCCCGACCACGCCAGCCGCCGCCAGCGGCCAGATCACCAGCAGGGCACCCAGCAAGGTTCCAGCACCTTTGCCAC
>CAYRJS010000421.1:0-2193 GCA_964424535.1 uncultured Aquimonas sp. | reverse complement strand
GTGCTGCATACCGATGCCACTGTCGGCCTGCACAAGACGGACTCGGCGCGGCAAACCCTGACGGCCCTGAATCCGCAGATCGAAATCCGCACCCACACCCAACGCCTGGATGCCGACACGGTCGATGCGCTATTGGCCGGACACGATCTGATCCTCGATGGCAGCGACAATTTCCCTACCCGTTACCTGTTGAGCGCGGCCTCGCAACGCCTGCGCCTGCCCCTGATCTATGGCGCGGTGGAACGCTTCAGCGGCCAGTTGAGCGTTTTTGACCCGCGATGCGAGGATTCGCCCTGCTACCGCTGCCTGTTTCCCGAACCACCGGCCCCCGGTGATGCCCCCAATTGCAGTGAAGCCGGCGTGCTGGGCGTATTGCCGGGCATTGTCGGCCTGTTGCAGGCAACCGAAGCCTTGAAGCTGATTCTAGGCATCGGCGAACCCCTGGTCGGGCAATTGCTGTGCCTGGATGCCCTGGGCATGCACTTTCATCGCCTGCACTTGCCGCGCAATCCCGAGTGTCCCGGTTGTGGCCAGAACGCGGCAGCAGACACCCTGGGGACCTCTGAACAAGTCGTCATCCCAGCGAAGGCTGGGATCCATATTGCTGTTTCAGAATGGGTTCCAGCCTCCGCTGGAACGACGGAAGAAGCCTGTTCGGACCTTTCATTGCGTTCTGATGACAACGGAACACCCTGATGATCACTCGTATCCTTTCGGTTCTGGCCTTGTTGGCGTGCCTGTTTCCCACAGCCACCCGAGCCGAAGAAGCCCGTCTGGCGGTGGCGGCCAATTTCACCTCGGTAGCGCAACTACTGGCTGACGCTTACGCCGCCCAAAGCGGCCACCACATCGCCCTCAGCAGCGGCTCGACCGGCAAGCTCTACGCCCAGATCCGCCAGGGTGCACCTTTCGATGTCTTTCTGGCGGCCGATCGTGTCACCCCGCAACGCCTGCTGGATGAAGGCCTGGCGGTGCCCGGTTCCCTGCACGACTACGCCCTGGGACGACTGGTTCTGCTCAGCGCCCACGCCGGTGTCGGTCAGGCCGATGAAACCCTGCTGCGGGAACACGACTTTCGCACCTTCGCCATCGCCAACCCGCGCCTGGCCCCGTATGGCGTGGCCGCGCGCGAGGCCCTGGCCCATATCGATCGTTTGACGGCGCTGGAGCCCCATTTCGTACTTGGGGAAAACATTGCCCAGGCAGCCCAATACGTCATCACCGGCAATGCCGATGCCGGTCTGGTGCCCTGGTCGCTGGCTCTGGAGCTGCCGGCCAACACGACCGCCACCTGGTGGCTGCTGCCCGGCGACTGGCATGCGCCCATCGTGCAATCGGCCGTACTGCTCAAGCGCGCCGAGCATAACCCCGCTGCCAGCGGTTTTTTGGCCTGGCTGCAAAGCGATGCCGCCAAGGCCCTGATTGCCCGGCATGGCTACGGCGAAGTCACCGCTCCAGCGCCCGATTGATTGCCGGGCCGGCTTCACGCCACACAGCCGGGTCAACAACTGAATCCCGCTTCCATTCTTCGCAGTCCACGAGTTCCTGCCCGGACAAAACCATACTTTGTCGTATGGATTACCGGCAATTTCCGTAAAGGATTCGTGGGTTTGCGGACGCTTCATGGCGCACTGCGCAAGTTTGGGCTTGACAAGGCGGCAGCTTCGATGCTTTGTTCATGCTGCACTGCCGCATAAGCCTCGCATCTCTGGCAGTTGCATACGCTCCCCAAGCCCTTCCGGATCCCAGCATGAATACCGAACAGCAACTCACTGGCGCCGAAATCGTGGTCCGCGCACTGCGCGACCAGGGTGTCCAACATCTCTTTGGCTATCCGGGTGGGGCGGTACTGCCGATTTATGACGAGATTTTCCGTCAGGAGGACATCCAGCACATTCTTGTGCGGCACGAACAAGGGGCCGCGCATGCAGCCGAAGGCTATGCCCGTTCCAGCGGCAAGCCCGGCGTCCTCTTGGTCACCTCCGGTCCCGGCGCGACCAACGCCATCACCGGCCTGGCTGATGCCATGCTCGATTCGATCCCGGTCGTGTGCATCACCGGCCAGGTGCCGACCCATCTGATCGGCACCGATGCTTTCCAGGAATGCGATACCGTCGGCATCACCCGCGCCTGCACCAAGCACAATTATTTGGTCAAGGACGTCAACGATCTGGCCCAGGTGCTGCACGAGGC
>CAYRJS010000420.1:0-2229 GCA_964424535.1 uncultured Aquimonas sp. | reverse complement strand
GGCAATCTGGTCGCGTTCGGCGTCGGTCATCTGGGTCAGGTTGCCGGGGGGCATGATGCGCAGGACCACGGCTTGCTGGTGGATCTGGACCGCGTGGCTGAGGATGTCGTCTTCGGTATCAAAGACCAGACCCTTGGCTGGTGTGGGCAGCAGATCGGGCTGGGCGGCGTGGCAGGCGGCGCAGCGTTCGGCCAGGATATCGCGCACCATACTGGTGGTGACCGGCGCGGCCTGGGTTGCAGAGGTAGTGGTCGAAGGAACGTAGGGCGTAGGGGCCAGCCAGGCCAGCACGGCTACCAGCAGCAGACTGCCTGCGCCCAATAGCCACCAGTCCCGACGACCACTGTGCCAGAGCACGAAGAACTGCCGGATCGCGGCAGCGGCGGCCAAAAACAGGGCCAGCACCAGACCACTATGCGGGTGCGTGGCGGCGGCCGGGTAGTGGGTGCTGAGCATGGCGAACACCACCGGCAAGGTGAAGTAGGTGTTGTGCACCGAGCGCTGCTTGCCACGGGCGCCATCCAGCGGGTTGGGTGCCTCACCTTTCTCCAGGGCCGCGACCATGCGTTTCTGCCCGGGGATGATCACGAAAAACACATTGGCCGACATGATCGTGGCCAGGGCTGCGCCTACCAGCAAGAAGGCGGCGCGACCGGCAAACACGTGGGTGGCGATCAGGCACAGGGCCAGCACCAGCACGCTCACCAGGACGCCCAGCAGGCGATCGCGAAAACCCACCCACTTGCACAGAAGGTCGTAGACCAGCCAGGCCCCCAGCAACAGACCCAGTGCCGCCAGAATTGCCTGGGTTGGGGTCAGGGTCATTACCCGCGGGTCGATCAACCACACCTTGGGCGAGGTCAGATAGACCAGCGACAGCAGGGCGAAGCCCGACAGCCAGGTGGTGTAGGCCTTCCATTTGGACCAGTGCAGTTCTTCGGGCAATTGCGCTGGGGCCGGCATGTATTTCTGCTTGTGGTAGAAACCGCCACCGTGCACCGACCAACTTTCCCCGGACAGCCCCGGCAGTGATTGCTTGGGTGGCTTCAGGCCGCGATCCAGCATCACGAAGTAGAACGATTCGCCGATCCAGGCGATGGCGGCCACCACGTGCAGCCAGCGCAACAGGAAAGCCAGGGCATCACTGATGAATCCGAGCATGTTCAGCTGCCCCGGTAGGTGCTGTAGGACCAGGGCGAAACCAGTAGCGGCACGTGGTAGTGCGCGTCGGCATCAGCCACGCCAAAACGCAGCGTCACCACATCAAGAAACGGTGGTTGCGCCAGTTTTGCTCCAGCGGCGCGGAAATAATCGGCCACGGCAAAATCGAGTTCATAGATGCCTACGGTCAAGGCGTCACCTTGCAGCAAGGGCGAATCGCAGCGGCCGTCGGCATTGCTGATGAACTGGCCAAGGGCGCGGCGCTGGCCGTTGTCGATGCGATACAGGCTGATGGCGATGCCGGCACCGGGACGACCGTGGGCGGTATCGAGGATATGTGTGGTGAGTTTGCCCATGTGCATCAACCCGGAATCGCCAAGCCGGCGGCAGCAAAGTGGGCATCCAGAGCCGCGATGTCGGCGGCTTTTTCCTGCGCGGAAGCAAAGCTGGCCTCGAAGCTGTTGCGGGCCAGGCGGTAGGCGTGGCTGGCATCCAGACCGAGTGCGGCAAAGGTCTCAAGGAAATTCTGGTTGAGATAGCCGCCAAAATAGGCCGGGTCATCGGAATTGATCATCGCCACCAGACCGGCATCGAGCAGTTCGCGCAGATTGTGCTGGCTCATGTCCGCGAACACGCACAGTTTCACGTTCGACAGCGGACAGACGGTCAGCGGGATGCGTTCGGCCACCAGGCGCGTGACCAAGGCCGGATCCTTGAGGCACTGCACGCCATGATCAATGCGTTCGGCCTGCAGCGCATCGAGCGCGCTCCAGATGTATTCGGGCGGGCCTTCCTCGCCGGCATGGGCCACAACATGCAGGCCCAGTTCGCGGGCCTTGGCGAACACGCGGGCGAATTTTTCCGGCGGATGACCGAGCTCGCTTGAATCCAGACCCACGCCAATGAAGTGCTGGCGAAACGGCAGGGCCTGCTCCAGCGTGGCCAAGGCGGCGTCTTCGGACAGATGGCGTAAAAAGCACAGGATCAGCGCGGCCGAGATGCCCAGCTCGTTGCGGGCACGGAGGCAGGCGCGGTGCAGGCCGTGGATCACGTTGGCCATCGGCACCC
>CAYRJS010000419.1:0-2241 GCA_964424535.1 uncultured Aquimonas sp. | reverse complement strand
TGCGCGGACCAGGAAAACTCCAGGGTTACCGGTTTTTCGATCCCGCGCAGGGACAAATTGCCATCGGCGGCATAGCGGCCTTCACCCAGGTCACGGAAGCTGGTGGCGACATAACGGGCTTCGGCGAAGCGCTTGACGGCGAAAAAGTCGCTGCCCTTGAGGGTGTCGTCGCGCTCGGCATTGGCAGTATCGGCACTACCCAGGCTGATGCCAACATCAAAACGCGAGGCAGCCAGATCGGCCGGATCAAACTGGATCTTCGGCTCGAACTGCTTGAACTGGCCATCAAAGGCCATGCCTTCGGCGGTTCCGGAAAAATTCAAGGTGGATTTGGCGGCATCCACGGCCCAATCAGCGGCCTGGGCCAGCGGAGCCACGATCAGCAAGGTGGCCAGTACAAAAATGGACAAACGCATTGTCGACTCCTTGGTCATTCGGATTTATCAAACATACGCGGCAGCATCCGGGTCAGGGTGCGGTCGCGCAAAATCAGGTGGTGCAACAAGGCGCCACCCACATGCATGAGGATCAACACCACCAGGATCAAGGCCCCGACCACATGGAAGGTATGGGCCATGTCCTTGATCGCCGGGTTGGGGGCCACCAGTTTGGGCACCACGAACAAGCCGAAGTACTTCATCGCCCGCAGGCCGCTGGCCGAGTCATACAGCCAGCCCGCCAAGGGCATGCCGATGGCCAGCACATACAGGCCCGCATGCACGATCACTGCGGCCAGGTGCTGCAAGCGGGTGGTGCCCGGCACGGGCTTGGGCACGCCGGCATACAGGCGCCAGCCCAGGCGCACCAGCATCAGCGCCAGCACCGTCAGGCCGATTGATTTGTGCAGGTCGTAGATCCAGAAATATTTGGGCGTCTTGGGCAATTGCACCATGACAAAGCCCACCACCAGCAAAGCCACGATCAACAAGGCAATCAGCCAGTGCAGGCTCATGGCCGGCCAGCCCCAACGGGTCTCGGAATTGCGCAACGACATGGAGGCTCCTCAACTGGCAATGAAGTGTTGCCAGCGTAACCTGCCCGTGATACCAGGCAAAGCCTCAAATCCCGACTACCGTGTTTCGCCAATGCGAACAATGCGCTGCTTTTTCGATAAGGAAACCCGCCGGTTCATTGTTTTTCCGACATTGCACAATCGTTCGCAACAGTGTTTACTTGACGTGATGCTTCGCTTTTGACCAATGCAACGACTGGTTTGGGCGGACAACGTCAACAACGGCAACGGAGGGGTCGGATGAAGACATGCACACGCCCAATCAGCAGCCTTGTACTGTCGTGCCTGCTCTGGTCAGGCTCGACCTTGCTGACCAGCGGATCGGCCACAGCGGCCAATTATCGCCTGGCGGTTGAGCCGGCCTACCCGACGGATCAGGCGGCGGAAGTCTACAAGCCTTTGATCGACTATCTGAACCGGCGTACCGGGCACCGTTTCCAACTGGTACTGGCTCGTGATTACCACGCCTATTGGCGCGACCTGCGTGACAATGCCCCGGTGGATTTTGCTTTCGATGAAGCCCATTTCGTCGATTACCGCATCCAGTTTCACGACTTCGTCCCCATCGCGCGTACTGCCGAACCCACGGTCTATGCCCTGATCAGCGAGCCCGAATACGAAGGCCAGGGTACTCGTGCTCTGATTGGCCAACCGGTGGCCTGCATGCCGGCGCCGAGCCTGGGTTTTGCCCTGCTGGCCGACATGTACCACGACAACCCCCTGGCGCAACCCAGCGTGCGCTCGGAAGCGGCCTCCTGGCGCGATGGTGTGCAGATGATCTTTTCCGGCGAAGTCAAAGGCGCCATGGTGCCGTTGTACGTGGCCGAGGAGTTCTACAACCTGCCTACCCTGGCTCGCACCAAGCCTCTGCCCGGACGCGCTTTCACGGCCTCACCCAACGTGCCCGAAGCCGTGGTGGCGAGCGTAGGCGAAGCCCTGCAGTCCCTGCACGAAGACCCGGACCTGTACGACGTCCTGGCCGAACTGGGTGCCACGCGCTTTGAACCGGCCACGGCCGCCGAATACGCCGGCCAGGAAAAAATCCTCAGTGGCTTTTATGGCTACCGCAAGGCGGCGCAGGAGCGCGCAGCCGCCGAAGCCGAAGCCGAAGCAGAAGCTGCAGCCGAGGACGATACCTCACCCTGAGTGCAGCTCACGACTGCGCCTCTCCAAAGGCTGCCGCCAGATCGCGGTAAGCCTTTTTCTGGGCTTCGCTGTCCGGTTTCGGG
>CAYRJS010000418.1:0-2261 GCA_964424535.1 uncultured Aquimonas sp. | reverse complement strand
TCATCGGCAAGGACATCATCAATTTCCACGGCCTGTTCTGGCCGGCGATGCTGAAAGGCTCGGGCTTTGTCATCCCCACACGCCTGCACGTCAACGGCTATCTCACCGTGAACGGGGCCAAGATGAGCAAGTCGCGCGGCACCTTCATCATGGCCCGCACTTACCTCGATGCCGGGCTGCGGCCGGAATTTTTGCGTTACTACTTTGCCGCCAAGACCAATGGCGGCGTCGACGATGTCGATCTGAACCTGACCGACTTCGTGCAACGGGTGAATTCGGACCTGGTCGGCAAATTCGTCAATATCGCCAGCCGCTGCGCCGGCTTTATCAGCAAGCGCTTCGACAACCGCCTGGCGGCGACCTTGCCGGCTGATTTTCAGGAACGCTACGACGCGGCCTGGCAACGGCTATCGCGTGCCTGTGTGGGTCCGGAAGGGGCTTACGCCCACGACAATCTGATCGCCGTGCTGCAACAGGTCATGGCCGAGGCCGACACCGCCAATGAATGGATCGCCGCCATGGCGCCATGGAACATGGCCAAGGATCCAGCCCGCGAAGCCGAACTGCATGCAGTGGCCACCCTGGCGCTGAACCTGTTTCGCCTGCTCGCCGGCATCCTCAAACCCATCCTGCCGGATACGGCCAAGGCCGCCGAAGCCTTCCTGCGCGCACCCATCAGCCATTTCGAACAACTGGCCACCCCCCTGCTCGACCACGTCATCGAACCCTACCAGCCACTGCTCACGCGCATCGATCCCAAACAAGTCGAAGCCATGGTCGAAGCCAGCAAGGAATCCCTCCAGCCCACCACCAGCCCCGCCGCTACGAATAACGCTGTTGCAAATCACGAATCACGAATCACGAATCACGTCTCTATCGACGACTTCGCCAAACTCGATCTACGCATCGCCACAGTCAAAGCCTGTGAATTTGTGGAGGGTTCGGACAAGCTGCTGCGTTTCGAGCTCGATGCCGGTGAACTGGGTACACGCCAGATCTTTTCCGGCATTCGGGCGGCCTATGCCGAACCGGAAAAACTCGTCGGTCGCAAGGTCGTATTCATCGCCAACCTGGCCCCGCGCAAGATGCGCTTTGGCATCAGCGAGGGCATGATCCTGTCGGCAGGCAGCGGCGGTGATGATCTGTTCCTGCTGGATGTCGATGCCGGCGCCAGCGCCGGTGCGCAGGTTAAATGATGCCGTGAACGCCTGGGCCGTCAGCATTGCCGCGCTGTCCTTGGCGATGGTGTGCCTGCTGGGCGAACAGGGACTGAGCCGAAGCCCATCGCTGCGGCGTCTGGCTCCCGATCCACGCACCCTGGCGCGCCTGCTGGCTGGCTTGGTTCTGCTGGGCAGCATCGGTGCTGGCCTGACTTGCTGGCTATGGCCGAACCACGCGCCCGCACTGGCGCTGATCCCCGCCTTGGTCGTTGCCTTGGGCGGCCTGTTCGGGCTGTTATGGCGCCAGCATCATCACGATCTGGTCGATGCCTGGCCCTGGCTCATGATCCCGGGTGTTCTGGCCGTGTCGATACCGTTCAATTTTGCCCATGATGCGATCAGTTGGCTGTTGGCAGGTCTGGGCACGACTTTGACTTTGGCCATCGCCCTGCCAGCGTTTGCCGTGCTGGCTCGGCGTTTTGATGACGCTTCGGTGTCCTCGCGCCTGCGGCCTGTGCCGGTGCGAGTCCTGGCTGTTGCGGTCATCAGTCTGGCTCTGGCCGGGAGCCTGTCATGGTGATAATCCTGCTGCTGATTTGTCTGCTGCTGGTCGTCTGGACCTGGAAATATTGGTTGCAGCCAAAACCGCCAAATCCAGCGGAGACCGATCCCACCACCCTGGTCGATCGCATCGATGCCCTGCTGCCCCAGACCCAATGCGGCCAGTGCGGTTATCCCGGCTGTCGCCCCTATGCCGAAGCCATCGCCCACGGTGAGGCCGAGATCAATCGCTGTGCCCCTGGCGGGGTGCGCGGAATCGAGAAATTGGCCGCTTTGCTGGATCGGCCCGTGCTGCCTCTGGACCCGGCCTATGGCGTGGAAAAACCGCCGCAAGTGGCCTTTATCCACGAAGACGCCTGCATCGGTTGCACCAAATGCATCGCCGTATGCCCGGTCGACGCCATCATCGGCGCGTCCAAACAGATGCACACCATCCTCGCCGATCCATGCACCGGCTGCGCCCTGTGCGTAACCGCCTGCCCGGTCGATTGCATCGACATGATCAACCGCGACGGCCCGATCCCGGACGCGCTCGACGAC
>CAYRJS010000417.1:0-2273 GCA_964424535.1 uncultured Aquimonas sp. | reverse complement strand
TAAGGAAAGCCCAATTTCCATGCAATAATCGAACAATTCCATTAGATTGAAGGCCATGCACACCATCCCTACCGCACACGCCCTTGGGCAGTTGATTCTTGATCAGCGCCGTGCCCAGCGCTTGCGCCAGGACGACTTGGCAGGGGCGCTGGGCACCAGCCATGTCTTCCTGCGCAAGCTGGAGCGTGGCGAGCTCCGGCAGGTGCAGCGCCTCTTCTCCGTGCTCGCGGATCTCGGCATCACGTTGCACGCCAGCGTGCCGCCTTCATCGTCCGCCTCTGACACCGCGACAACATGAGCCCCCAGCGCCAGCTTGACCTGTGGCTTGGGGTGCAGCACATCGGCCGGCTTGAGGAGCAGGGCGGCATCTGGGCATTCACATACAGCGCCAGCTGGCTTGCGATGGCGGAAAGCTTCGATCTTTCGCCACAACTGGCCCGTCAGGTGGAACCGCATGTGGACGGCTCCAGCCACCGCCCTGTGCAGTGGTTCTTCGACAACCTGCTGCCGGAAGAGGCCGCGCGCGAACTGTTGGCAGCCGAACTGTCGCTGGCCCAGGCCGATGCCTTCGGCCTGCTGCTGGCCCTGGGGGCAGAATCCGCCGGGCCGTGGACGTTGCGCCCGCCCGGCGCTGTGGTGCCTGAATCCGGTCTGGTGCCGCTGCCATGGGCGTCACTGTCACAGCGCATCGCCGCCATGCCGCGTGTTTCTTTGCAATATGCGGCGCCCAAGCGCATGTCGCTGGCGGGCGCGCAGCACAAACTGGCTATCGTGGTCAAAGACGATGGCTGGTACGAGCCATGTGGCGACAGCCCTTCCACCCATATCCTCAAGCCCGATCATCCCAATGCCGAGCTCTGGCCACACAGTGCCTTCAACGAAACCCTGTGCATGCAGTTGGCTCGATCCGCCGGCCTGGATGTGCCGGAAGTGGCCTTCCATCGCGTGCCCCAGCCGGTCTATCTGGTACGGCGTTTTGATCGTCTCCACCATGCGGGTGGCGAAGTGGAGCGCCTGCCGGTGATCGATGGTTGTCAATTGCTGGGTGTGGATCGCAGCTACAAATACCGCATGTGTACTCCGCAAACCCTGCACGCATTGGCCGCACGCTGCACCCGGCCAGCCGCCACCCGGCTTGCGCTGCTGCGTTGGACAATCTTCAACCTGCTGATCGGCAACGGCGATGGCCACCTGAAAAACCTGTCGTTCCGGATTGGCTCAACCGGCGTGGAATTGGCGCCCTTCTACGACCTGCTCAGCACGGCCATCCATCGCCCGCACCCGCAGATTGATCGCCCCGATTGGGCTGCCGCCGAGGTGTCGCTGCAACACGGGCAATTGCGCACTTTCGATGATCTTGATCGCACCCGGCTGGGCGAATTGGCCAGCGCGCTGGGGCTGGCACCGGCAACAGCACTGCGCGAAGCCGGGCGCATGATCGGACGCATCCGCAAGGCCATCCCGCAGATCGAAGAGCAATGGCGCAGTGCGTCGCCGGATCGCGCACCCGATGCCGGCCAATGGCGTCTGTTCCGCTTGATCGTCGGCGGGATGTTTGTCGAACAGGCAAGCCGGCTGGCGGAATAGGCCTGTTGTGACCGCCCCAACGCACGCCCACTCCTGCAACAGCGATTCGGAACCCCAGGCTTTTGTAGGAGCGCACATCGCAGATGGGCGCGATGATCGACGCAGCCACCCCTTAGGTCGGGCTGAGCGCAGCGATGCCCGACCTACGGTGCACTACAGCACCGGGCAGTACCTAGGGAACCTCTGAACAAGTCGGCAAGTGCATTTTGCGCTTCTTCTGCATCAATCACTTACGGTTGCTTGACTGGCAGGCTCGGGACTTGTTCAGACCTTCCCTAATGGCTTTCCCGGTGATGCCTGGTACCCCACGGGCCTTCCCCTGCAAACAACACCACATCAAAGCCTGTCGATTACCCGCGCCAGCAGGTCCATGCGCTCATGCAGAATCGCGACTACCCATGCAGGTGCATCCTTGCGTGGAAGGCAGAAAACATAGTGATGCCCGCAGCGCGCCATGCGCAGTCCCGGATACAGCGAACTCATATCGCTGAAGCCGCCTTCACCGTTGGCGATCCGTGCCATTGCCAGTTCCAGCGCAGCCACATAGCGCCGTACCTGATCCACACCCCAGGTCTTGCGCGTGTAGCGGATGATCGAGCGCAGATCCGCTTCTGCGTCATCCGTCAACACATAGGCGCTCACTCGCTGCGGTCCAGCTCTTCATCGAGAACCTGCGCCACGCTCTT
>CAYRJS010000416.1:0-2274 GCA_964424535.1 uncultured Aquimonas sp. | reverse complement strand
CCTGATGCTGTTGGCGATAAGCCTCCAGCAGGCGCCGGTCCTCATCGGAAAGGCGTGCGCGCGCCAACAGGTCCGGACGCCGCTCCCAGGTTCGTCCCAGGGATTGCTGACGCCGCCAACGGGCAATGGCGGCGTGATCGCCACTGAGCAGCACCGCTGGCACGGCCATTCCTTGGGCATCGATCTCCGGACGGGTGTAATGCGGACAATCGAGCAGGCCATCCTCGAACGAATCCTGCTCGGCGCTGGCGGCATCATTCAGGGCCCCCGGCTGCAGGCGCCCGAGAGCGTCGATCACGACCGCGGCCGCCAGTTCGCCGCCGGACAGCACGTAATCGCCCAGCGAGAGTTCCTCGTCGAATTCACGACTGGCCAGACGTTCGTCGATGCCTTCATAGCGCCCACACACCAGGGCCAGACGCGGCATAAGGGACAGTTCCCGAACCCGACGCTGGCTCAGGCGCGCGCCTTGCGGACTCAGATACACCACGTGGACCGGCTCAGGTGCCGCCACCCGCATCGCTGCCAGACAATCGCTCAAGGGCTGGGTCGACATCACCATGCCCGGACCACCACCGAACGGGCGTTCATCCACGCGGCGGTAATTGTCGTGGGTAAAATCACGGGGATTCCACACCTGCACCGAAAACAGGCCACGCGCTTGAGCCCGGCCAATGACCCCGATCTGGGTGGTCAGTTCGATGAACTCGGGAAACAGGCTGATGACCTCGATGCGCATGGCGTGATCTCCACGAATGCCGTCCGGATCGGTCATCGAATCAGAACTCGGGGTCCCAGTCGACTTCGACCAGACCGGCGTCCAAATCCACGCCCTTGACCACGGAGGTCTGGATGAAGGGAATCAGCCGCTGGCGTTCGCCATGCACGGCCATGACATCGTTGGAACCGGTCGCCATCATCTGGTCGATGCGACCAAAATCAAAGCCGTCCACGCCCACAACGCGCAGGCCGACAAGGTCGAACCAGTAGTATTCACCTGGCGATGCCGGCGGCAGGCTGGTGCGTGGCACATGGATTTCGGCCCCGACCCAGGCTTCGGCCTGATTGCGATCCTGCAGGGCGGCCCAATGCGCGACCAGACGCTGGCCCTGGGTTCGACCCTGCACGCTTTCGATGCAATGCGCCTGCCCGCGATGACGCAGGATCCAGGGCCGGTACTGAAAGATGTTCGGGCGGGGCTGGGTATCGGATTCAATCCGCACCCAGCCCTGTATGCCGTGGGCACCCACGATCCTGCCCAGCAGGATGTGGCGTTCGCCCGTCACGGTGTGACCCGGTTGCCGGCTCAGGCAGCGGCCGGAGCCGGTACGGCTCGGACGGCTTCGCGATACAGCTGGTCGACCTTTTCGGTCATCTGGGCGCCAACGCCAACCCAGTGCGCGATGCGATCGGTCTTGATCTCGACCCGGGCTTCCTGGCCCTGGGCCACCGGGTTGTAGAAGCCGACGCGCTCGATCACTCGACCATCACGCTTGTTGCGCTGGTCGGTCACGACGATGTGGTAAAAGGGGCGCTTCTTGGCGCCACCGCGGGTCAGACGGATCTTGACCATGGGTGTGTGCTCTGTGTTCTTGAAAGGGATTTCAACGTCGCAAATGCGGACGGCGAGCCGCGCATTGTAACAAGCTGGCAAGAAAAAGGGAACTGCGGTCTGCAAACGCCTTTTCCCACGGATATCCCGACACCATCAACGCATGGGGAATCCGCCCGGTCCACGTCCGCCCATCATGCCTTTCATGCCCCGCAACATGCCACGCATGCCGCCACCGGAGAGCTTGGACATCATCTTTTCCATGCTCTTGTGCTGCTTGAGCAGTTGATTCACCTGCGCCGGGGTGGTGCCCGAACCCCGGGCCACGCGGGCGCGGCGCGATCCATTGAGCAAAGCCGGGTGACGCCGTTCCTTTTCCGTCATCGAATTGATGATGGCGATCATGCGCGGCACTTCCTTGCCGGTGACCTGGCCCTTGACCTGGGACGAGAGCTGGCCCATGCCGGGCAGCTTGTCCATCAGGGTCTGGATGCCGCCCATGTTCTGCATCTGTTCGAGCTGGTCGCGCATGTCATTGAAATCAAACTTCTTGCCCTTGGCCACCTTTTCGGCCAGCTTGCGGGCCTTGTCCTGATCGACATCGCGCTCGACCTGTTCCACCAGCGACAGGACATCGCCCATGTCGAGGATGCGGTTGGCGATGCGGTCGGGATGGAAGACATCCAGGCCATCCATCTTTTCCGAGGTACCGATGAACTTGA
>CAYRJS010000415.1:0-2277 GCA_964424535.1 uncultured Aquimonas sp. | reverse complement strand
GAAGGCCCTGGCCTGGGGCATGACCGGACACATGCTGCGCAGCACCGGCATCGCCTGGGACGTGCGCAAGAAACAGCCTTACGCCAAGTACGCGGAAGTCGATTTCGACATTCCCGTGGGCAGCAACGGTGATTGCTACGACCGTTACCTGATCAAGGTCGCCGAGATGCGCGAGTCGGCCCGCATCATCAAGCAGTGCGTGGCCAAACTGCGCACGCTCGAAGGCCCGGTGATGACCCGCAACTTCAAGGTCGGCCCGCCCCCGCGCGCCGAGATGAAGCAGGACATGGAAGCCCTGATCCACCACTTCAAGCTCTTTTCCGAGGGCTACCAGGTGCCGGAAGGGGAGACCTATGCCGCAGTTGAGGCGCCCAAGGGCGAGTTCGGTTGCTATCTGATCTCCGACGGCGCCAACAAACCCTTCCGCGTCAAACTGCGCGCCCCCGGCTTTGCCCATTTGTCCTCGATGGACGAGGTGGTCAAAGGCCACATGCTCTCGGACGTGGTCGCCATGATCGGTACCTACGACATCGTATTCGGCGAGGTGGATCGATGAAAGGCCGGGATTGGGGATTCGTGATTCGAGATTCGAGTGACGTGATTCGTGATTCGTCATTCGCTATTCGTAACAGCGGTGTTCTGCGCGACCTGAGTGCGCGCACTTCTTCTAAACACGCTATGCGAGATCGAAGTCACCAACCATCAGACATGGTTTACGGACCCCAGATATCCAGTTCGACGCTCTTGCGAATCACGAATCACCAATCACAAATCACGGCTCTCCAATGAAAGCAACCGGAAATTTCGAAGCGGTCAGGCATGTCGATCCGCTGGTGGCCTTGAGTGATGAAACCCGGGCCTTCATTGATCATTGGGTCGCCAAGTTTCCGCCTGGGCGGGAGCGCTCGGCGGTGATCCAGGGGCTGTTCAAGGCCCAGGAACAAAACGGTGGCTATCTGACCGACGAGCTGATCGCGGCGGTGGCCAAGTACCTCAAGTTGCAGCCGATCTGGGCTTACGAGGTCGCTTCGTTTTATTCCATGCTGGAAACCAGGCCGGTCGGGCGCAACAACGTCGCGATCTGCACCAACATCTCCTGCTGGCTCAATGGCGCGGATGAAATCGTGCGCCGGGCCGAAGAGAAGCTGGGCATCAAGCTGGGCGAGAGCACATCTGATGGGCGCGTCTATCTCAAGTGCGAACAAGAGTGCATCGCCGCGTGTTGTGGCGCGCCAGTGGTCATGATCAATGGCCATTACCACGAAAAGCTCACCCCCGATTCGATCGAGCAGATCCTCGACTCCCTGGATTGAACGCGCGCCATTACTGGCGCAGACATTGGTTAAACGCGCGTCGATTTACCGGCGCAATGGATGAAAACGGTCATGGCATACGGACCTGCACCCCAGGAACACAATGTTGTCTATACCACGCTGCATTTCGAGCAGCCGTGGACGTATGAGAACTATCTGAAAACCGGGGGCTATCAAGGCTGGCGCAAGATCCTGGAAGAGAAGATTGCGCCAGCGGACGTGGTCGAGATGGTCAAGGCTTCCGGCCTGCGCGGCCGTGGCGGCGCAGGCTTCCCGACCGGGCTGAAGTGGAGTTTCATGCCCAAGGGCGACATGCAAAAGTACATCTTGTGCAACTCGGACGAATCCGAGCCGGGTACCTGCAAGGACCGCGACATCCTGCGTTTCAACCCGCACGCGGTGATCGAAGGCATGCTGATTGCCTGTTATGCCACCGGCTCCAGCGTTGGCTACAACTACATCCGCGGTGAGTTCCACCACGAGCCGTTCGAACATTTCGACCGCGCCTTGGCCGAAGCCCGCGCTCACGGCTGGGTTGGCGAGAACATCCTGGGTTCGGGTGTCGATATCCAGATCCACGCGGCCCTGGGTGCCGGCGCCTATATCTGTGGTGAAGAAACCGCCCTGATGGAATCGCTGGAAGGCAAGAAGGGCTGGCCGCGCTACAAGCCGCCATTCCCGGCCAACTACGGCCTGTACGGCAAGCCGACCACGATCAACAACACCGAAACCTACGCCTCGGTGCCGGCCATCATCCGCAACGGTGCCGACTGGTTCCTCAATCTGGGCAAACCCAACAACGGCGGGCCCAAGGTGTTTTCCGTATCCGGTCACGTCAACCGTCCCGGCAACTATGAAATCCGTCTGGGCACACCCTTTGCCGAATTGTTGGAAATGGCTGGCGGGGTGCGCAACGGCCACAAGATCAAGGCCGTGATCCCCGGTGGTTCCTCGATGCCGGTAT
>CAYRJS010000414.1:0-2284 GCA_964424535.1 uncultured Aquimonas sp. | reverse complement strand
ACAAAAAACCCCGCCGAAGCAGGGTTTTTTGTAGGTTCCGGGTAATCCCGGTTGTTGCATCTGGTGCCCAAGAGGGGACTCGAACCCCTACGACTCTCGTCGCTACCACCTCAAGGTAGTGCGTCTACCAATTCCGCCACCTGGGCTGGATCCTGCGGTTGCCGCCGATCAGGCGCGGCATCATAACAAATGTGGTGCTGACTCACTCGCTGGCGGGTTCTTCGGCCGGAGCCGGTTCGGCTGGTTCTGCTGGAGCAGCCGGAACCTCGGTGCTGGCGTCTGGAGCCGTGGTGGTTTGCGGGACTTCGCTGATGATCGGGGCCGCATCCTGTTGTTCGGTAGTGACAGCAGCGCTGCCCATGACGCCCAGATCGTCGGCGATGGAAGCGGGACCAGCAGCCTTGTGCATGTAAACGGCCATGCCCAGCGACATCAGGAAGAAGATTGCCGCCAGTACGGCGGTGCTCTTGGACATGAAGTTGGCCGAGCCGCGGGCACCGAACACGGTGCCGGAGGCACCCGAGCCGAAGGCCGCACCAGCGTTGGCACCAGCGCCTTGCTGCATGAGAATGAGTGCGGTCATCGCGATTGCAACCAGCACGTAGAAAACATTGAACAGGGTGTAAAACATGGGCTAGACCTGGCGCGCCGCAGCGGCGGCGATGGCAAGGAAATCGGAGGCAACGAGGGACGCGCCGCCAATCAGGCCACCATCGATATCGGGCTGGGAAAACAGCTCGACAGCATTGGCGGGCTTGACGCTTCCGCCATACAGGATTGGAAGCGAGCTGGCTATTTTAGCATCAATCCTTGCCACTTCGCCACGTATCCAGGCGTGGACGTCCTGGGCCTGAGCCGGGGTGGCGGTCATGCCGGTACCGATGGCCCAGACCGGCTCGTAGGCGAACAGGGTGCCGGCGATGGTTTCGGCCCCCAGGGCCAGTACCGGGGCGAGCTGGGCGGCAAGGACGGCCTGGGTTTCATCGGCCTGGCGTTGTTGCAGGGTTTCACCCAGGCACAGCACCGGGGTCAGGCCGGACGCGCGGGCCAGGCTGAACTTCTGCGCCACGACGTCGCTGGTTTCCCCATGCAACTGGCGACGCTCGGAATGACCGACCAGAACGTAATCGGCGCCAATATCGCGCAACATGGCTCCGGCCACTTCGCCGGTGTAGGCACCTTCCTGATGCAGGTCCAGGTTCTGGGCCCCGAAGGCGAGTGAGCCGCCGTGGCTGCTGACCAGTTCGGCCAGGTAGGGCAACGGAGGCAGCACGATGAGTTCGACCCCGTTTTGGGCGGGGGCGCTGGCCAGGGATTTGACCAGAGCGTGGGCGAATACGCGGTCGCCGTTCAATTTCCAGTTGCCGGCCACGATCCTGCGACGCATGAGACTCTCCGATGAAGACTGGGCGGCCTAGGATAGCCGCCTGTCTGCGAGGGGTCACGTCCAGGCGTTTGGTTGATTCCCTTTTCGCCGGCGAGTTGGTTAGGCTGTGCGTTGCCGTCGTGAGTGCAGGTATCCATGTCCGAGAGTTCCTACGCCCTTGTCACCGGTGCCTCCAGTGGCATCGGTGCTGCCATCGCCCGTGAATATGCGCGTCGTGGCGTGCCGCTGGTGTTGACGGCCCGGCGGCGAGAGCGCCTGGAGGCTCTGGCGAACGAATTGCGGGCCCAGGTTCCTTGTGAAGTACTGGTAGCCGATCTGGCCGATCCAGCCGCGCCGCAGGCCATGGTCGAGGAACTGGCACAACGGGGCATCCGTATTGGTCGGCTGGTCAACAATGCCGGCTACGGCGTGCCGGGCAATTACCTGTCCTCGCCGTGGTCCGAGCATGCGAGATTTCTCCAGGTGATGGTCACGGCCATCAGCGAACTGACCTGGCGATTGCTGCCGCAGATCCGGGACAGTGGTCAGGGACGCATCCTCAATGTGGCTTCCTTCGCCGGCCTGGCTCCGGGTGCCAATGGCCAGACGCTGTATGCCGGGGCCAAGAGTTATCTGATCAAGCTCAGCGAATCATTGGCGTTGGAAAACCAACGTTTTGGTGTGCACGTGTGCGCCTTGTGCCCGGGCTTCACCTATTCGGAATTTCACGATGTCACCGGCACCCGGGATCGGGTGTCGCAGTTGCCGCGCTGGATGTGGTTGCAAGCCGATGCAGTGGCCCGCGCCGGAGTGGATGCAGTGGAAGCTGGCAAGGTACGGGTGGTGCCGGGTTTGGGTTACAAGATGTTGTACCTTGGTATCAGGTTCTTGCCCGAGCGCTGGATGCTGGCAACCATG
>CAYRJS010000413.1:0-2292 GCA_964424535.1 uncultured Aquimonas sp. | reverse complement strand
AGGCCATACCACGATTACCGGCGGCTGGAAGAAAACCCTCACCGCTGTTCTGAAGGACCACAACGGCAGGCGCGTCGATGGTGATAGAGCCAGTGACGATACCCGCCGCAAGCGCGGCCAGGTCTTGATGCAGGGCTTCGCGCAGCTACGTGATATGAAATTCAGGCTCAACGATGTCCGCCAGTTCAAGGGCCGACACATGCAAGCCCTTGTCGATCACTGGGTCGCCGAGGGGCTGTCGCCCTCGGTGATCCAGAACCGGATATCCATCTTCCGGACTTTCTGCGGGTGGCTCGGCAAGCCTGGGATGACCCTCCCCTCCGTCCACTACGTGACCGATCCCAAACGTGTCACGCGCTCTTCCATCGCGACCCGTGACAAGAGTTGGTCGGCAGAAGGGATCGATCCGGTAGTGGTCATGGACCGTGTTCGCTTGATCGAACCCTGGGTTGCCATGGCACTGGTTCTGCAATGGACGCTCGGCCTTCGGGTGAGGGAATCGCTGATGTTTCGCCCATGGGTGGCCGATCTGGGACAGGTCGTGGATGTCAGTCGGGGCACCAAAGGCGGCCGTCAGCGAATGGTCAAGATCACTGTGCCCCGGCAAAGGACGGCACTCGATGACGCCAAGGCGTTTGTATCCGGCATGGATGCCTCCATAGCGCCCGACGCCCTTACGCTCAAGCAAGCCAGAAATCGGTTCTACGCGGTACTGCGCAAGGTCGGCGTCACCAAACAGAACGGCATGACGGCGCATGGGTTAAGGCACGAGTTTGCCAACGCGTATTTCGAAGCATTGGCCAACTATCCTTCGCCGGTTCGCGGCGGCCCGGCTCCTGTCGACAAATCCATCGAGCACTATGCGCGACTGGAAACCGCCGAAGCACTGGGTCACAGTCGAGAGAACATCACCACCCATTACCTGGGTCGATAAGCGACTGTGATTCCTCTGGGTATTGGAAAGATATCTTTGCTCGCGTTCGTTGCGTTGCTGTGAGCTTTCCAGATAAACCGCGTTTTTCCGTTGGCAAGCCGTGTCGTGCCACTTACACTCGTCCAGCAGTCAACAACGCCCTGGTGTTGACCGCAGCTCTCATCATAGGAGAAGTGTCATGCAAGCAGCTATAGCGCCGCCTGCCGTTCCGATCGGCCGAATCAAGAGTTTTGGACCGTACGGCCCGAAATACGAAGTTGGCCATGCTCTTCGCCAGTTGGATGACTGTGACTGGATGATCGAAATCACGATGATCGAAAGCGGCGACAAAGCAGAATATCGCTGGTCGCGCCTGAACAATGATCCGGATGCGCACTGACGTGCGCCGCTGCTTTTGATCTGAAGCCGGTCGACAGTGACAAACAGCAACCGAACGGCGCGACACCGGCATGGACAGAAATGTAGTCGCCTGACTTCACCGCCGTGGTCACGTCATAATTTCCAAAAACTATCTTAACCGCTCGTGGCGCTCCCAATGGACGTGTGAGCCTGTCAGTCGCTCCGCTGCCCACAAGAGCGACGTTGTGGCCGGCGTGCAGCCCAGATCAACCGATACGACGAAGGGTCGAGCCACCTTGAAGCACACCGGGGTGAACTCCATGTGAGCCATCGGAAAAAAGCCGGGACGATTGCGTCAGTCGTGTGTGCCATTTTGCGTCAACCCAACGGGCGCAGGCTGTTTCCTGTCCGTCAAGCGCCGCCGGCCTTTGCCCCAGTCCGCCTCGCCCTGGACCACTCCCCCCATTGCGCCATTCGAAAGCACTCTCCTTGGTTGCGAGCGTGGAGCAGTGGCCTTCATCACCGCGCCGAATGCGCCATCCAGCACCAGCGTACTGCTCCTTTTGCTGCTCCATGAGGCGGCGGGCGCCCCCAAGTGCCCGTCGTCAAACTGTTAACTTTTGCAACAGTTTGACGCTGAGTAAAACGAACACGTTGCCCCAATCCCTCATAAGGCGATGATCTTTCAACCGGCTTTTCTCCGGGACAAAATGCGCCAATAGAGCATTGGAATCGCAACGCGATGCATCGGCTCGAGGTGCAGGAGCATAGCCTGCGCTATGCCTTTGCGCGGAGCGGGTGGAGGCCTATCTGGCCGCCACCACTGCCGTTGGGGTACACGGCCATGCGGCGGACATTGTCCAGTACATCGTAGTCGTAGACTTCCTCACCAAAGAGACCGGGCGCGGTGGCCAGGGTCATGCGATCACGGGCGTCGTAGGCCAGGCTGCGGCTTTCGATCCAAGGACCAGGCAAGGTGGTATCGGTCAGGCCGGTCAGGTTGCCATGGGCGTCGTAGC
>CAYRJS010000412.1:893-2299 GCA_964424535.1 uncultured Aquimonas sp. | reverse complement strand
GTACGCCTGCTGCGCAGTCTTGCTCCATCTGTGCAACTAATGCGGCTTTGGCCAGGGCTAACGTGGCCTCGGCCTGCTGCGATAGACCGCTTGCTGATTGAGCGTCATACGCAATCAGGTTATCGAGCACTGGGGCAATGTTTTCCATGCCGCCTTTGACCATTTCCGCCCGTAAGCCTTCAACGACAGCAGTGACCAAACGCCAAATTTGCTGTGGTTGTTGGTCAAGTTCCTTTTCGATCAGTGTTCGCGCTTCAAATAGCGACAACGTGGAACATGGCGCGAGCGCCGTACTCATGGTGCGCGCCAGCTTGAGGAGTTGATGTTCTTCCAAGCGTTCCAGCAGGTTTGCGAACGCACGCTGTTGCGTGCCGTCGGCGAGCGCATTCGCAAGCCCTTCGGTAGCGTGTTCCGGCACTTGAACGCGGCCTGGCGCTGAGAGCACCTGATGTTTGTCGATATCGTGTGGTGGATGCTCCGCGAGAGGATCAATGTCCACGGTCACTTCTCGCGTGGCGGAACCCTGCGGTGCCGTGCCCAGGTGTACGGCAAAGGTTAAAGTGGAGAACAGCGCGACACGGCCGTAGATTTGGCCGTCAAAGCCATCAATACCAACCGTCACTCGATGCCCAAATTCAAACTTGTTGGCGCGCGCTCCGGCGGGCGGGCTGAAATCCCACCAGATCGGTGCCGTGCCTCCAAAGGGCTCCAGCGCAACCGTCACCGCCGCGCGTGCCTCGATCAATTCCTCGCGCTCTTCCGGCTGCTGTTCGCAGCCGCCCAGCGCTGCGACCTTGGCGATGGCTTGCGTGTAGTTGAGGAGGTTGGAAAGCGTCCCTGATCGCGCGAGCTCTGGGAATTCCTGCGCGAAGAATGTCTGCGTCATGTACGCGATGGCGCCCAGACCACAGGCACCGCCAAATTTGCGCTTATGGTGAATGGAACCGGTGATATACGGCCGAGCGGAGGGCTTCGACAAGGGTGTCCACTCGTGTCCATCGTCCTCCATCTTTTTTGCGAACTGTTTGACGGACTGCTGGTTGGGAAATGCCAGATGCAACTCTTCACCTTCGCCAACTGCGGTCCGGGATATGACGCGGGGCTTCGTGAATTTGATCTCCTTGGCAGAGATCGAAACGGTCTCTCCCGTCAGCGTGTGCTCGCCATAGGCAGTTTTGGGGTGCTTGGAGTGATCCGGCCGAACGCCCAAGTATGCATTGAGGAAGTCGAGCTGCTCGGCAATCTCATTGACGAGACCCGAATAGCTGTTGTCGTGCTTGGGGCAATAGATGCCGGAGTTGACCCGCCGGCCTCCAAGAGACGCCGGAAAAACGTGCTCCCCAGAGCCTGCGGCCTGTCCGCACACGATGCATGTCTTCGCCATTGAGTTCCTTTCCAAAGTTGCA
>CAYRJS010000412.1:0-883 GCA_964424535.1 uncultured Aquimonas sp. | reverse complement strand
AAGCGAAGCTATGCGATGCAGAGTCAATTAGCCATTTCGCCCAGGACTTCTTCAGCGGCCCCCATCAAGTGGGCGACGCTGAGCCCCAGCGCACGCGCGATCTTGAAAATAATCGCCAGCGTGGGCATGTGTTCGCCGCGCTCAATCTTGCCCATGTGAGAACGTTCGATACCGGCTTGATGTGCCAAGGTCTCCTGCGCCACGCCTTGCTCGACCCGCAGTGCGCGCACCGCCGCGCCGAAGGCCTGGGCCAGCTCGGCGTCGAAGGTGGTGGAGCCGGCCGGTCGGCCGCGCTGGACGGTTCGCTTCTGCATAGACAGAAGCGTCGATTCGCAGCACAATTAAAACCACGTTATATTTAACTCATTCATCCAATCTCACCTGTTTTTGTGCCTTTACTGAAATCCGCATCGGCGGCTTTCTTCAAAAGCGGAGAGCCTGATCCGTGTCTTTCCTGACATACGTGTATGTGCCTTCGTGCCTCTACGTCTCTGCGGATACGTGGGATTGCACATTGATGCTTTCGTTGGAATGCGTGAAAGCGCCTCTGCTGCTCCGCAAGTCCGTGGACGTACAGCCATGACCACGCTCATCGCCACCGACGAGCGCATGTGCCTGCTGGCCAACGGCCACGCCCGCGCCGCCGGGCAGGACACCGATCCGATGCCTGTGGTGCGCCTGTTTACGCCAGATGCGCATGCCACTTGGCTGCTGGCTTCGCTCGACCCCACCGATGGCGATACTGCCAACGGCTTGATCGACTTGGGGATTGGCATGCCTGCACTGGGAACGGTGAAGCTGTCCGACCTGGCCGCCATCGTCGGGCCGCGCCAGCAGCCCGTGATGCGGGATCGCTACTTCCAGCCGCTGCGGCGGTTGTCGG
>CAYRJS010000411.1:0-2300 GCA_964424535.1 uncultured Aquimonas sp. | reverse complement strand
GCCTTGTACGGAAAGATCCGCTCATCGGTGTTCGGCTGGCGCTGGATGATCGCCAACGCTTGCCGGGTCAGCTTGACGGTAACGTGGTTGCCTTTGCTCCCCTTCGGGCTTTTCATGTCGCGCACCACGATGGTCATCGCCTGTTCGTCGATGTCGTCCCAGCGCAACCGGAAGATTTCCCCTTGCCTGCGGGTGGAAGCAATGGCGAAGTCCATCACGTCGCCCATTGGAATGCGGGTCCGGTGGCGGGATTCGGCGAACCGGGCGTGAAGGCGGATCAGTTCGTCGTCGGAAGGGCGGCGCTCCCGGCGCGTGCTCTCGGCCACCAGCTCCAGATGCAGGGCCATATGGATGCCGCTGTTGAGCGCTTCCAACTGCACCGGATGGCCCCACGCCCCGCGTGCCACCTTCAACACCACACGCAACCACTTCAGATCCATGTAGGCCGTGCTGGGCTTGGCACCGGCCAGCAGGCGCTGGCGCACATGGTCCACGACCATTTCCGGGGTCAGGGCCGTGGCATCCCAGTGCCCGAGTCGCTTCTGCAGGTCCATCAGAAAATAGGTCTTGGCCTTGGACCACTGCTTGATCGGATAGAACTCGGCCACGTAGCGGTCCACCAAGGCTGAGAGCAGAACTGCACGCTTGGCTGCGAGCGCTGCGACGGCCTTTTCCCCGACCCCATCGCGCTTGAGTTCAGCCTCACGGTGACGGCTCCACTGCTGGGCACCGGGTTTGTCGGGAAAGGTGCGCGTTTCCTGATGCAGGACGCGATTGCCGCGCATGATGCGAATGGTGGCGCGATAGCTGCGGCTGCCGTCCTTGCGACGACGTGCGATGATGGTGGCCAATGGGTTGCTCCTTGAAACCTGCGCAATCGACGTGGCGCAGTACGGGAGCAGTATCGGCAATCACCCTGACCCAAGTCACTGATTTGTAAGACCTGTGGAGCAGTGGATTAAACCCGCCATGTTTGGCGCAAATCCAGAGAAAAGGTCGAAAGATCATCGCCTTATGGGGTATTGGGGCAGAGAGTCCGTTTTACTCAGTGTTAGGCCGCTTTGAAAGAACCCCGCTACCGCTACAAAATCTCTCTCACGATCACGCATCCGACGAAGCCGGCTGCGCGTATCGGTGAGGCGCTGCGCATGGAGT
Organism: uncultured Aquimonas sp.; assembly: GCA_964424535.1. Classification (GTDB taxonomy): domain Bacteria; phylum Pseudomonadota; class Gammaproteobacteria; order Xanthomonadales; family Xanthomonadaceae; genus Denitratimonas. The sequence goes on along the minus strand of CAYRJS010000411.1, from coordinate 1,145 downwards.
CCGATCATAGTGGGTCGCTTGGCGAGGATCGCCTCACACCCAAAGGCAACCCGCTACCCGGAAAGTACAAGCACAGCTTCTGGCGTCGCTCGCTCGCGGCCCCAAATGACGATGAGCTCGAGCAGTCCTTGGCATCAACCGTAGAACAGCTAGAGCTATGCTCTCAGTTCTTCATTGACCTCACGGCTGATGGTGGCTCTGCCCGCCTTTTCATTGGTCTGTTCTTAGAGCAAGAGAACATCGGCATTGAGATCTCCCCCGAGCTCCAGGGCAGGTTCAGCCGGCTCGGCATTTCGCTAGGCTTCGACATCTATGGGCCAGATTAGCTGGGTGGCGTGGCCTAACAGTTCATTCAAGCCGATGCCGCTTCGCGGCACGGCTTAATTCAAGTGTTAGGTGATGGATGGAAGCTTTCTCACACACCATTAGAGCGGCAACCGTTGCGGACGCTCCGGCACTTGCCACGCTAGCCGAGACCACTTTTCGAGAGACATTCGGGCTCGTGAACACGTCTGAGGACATGGATGTGTACTGCCGCCGTAGCTATAGCGAAGCTATCCAGGCATCTGAGATCACGAATAAAGCCACTATCACGCTTGTTGTTGATAGTCAGGGTTGTCTCGTTGGCTATGCTCAGCTGCGCCTTGCTGCGCCAGCGCCGCGTTGCGTCCCAGGTATGACTCGCGGCGAGATCCATCGCATCTACGTCACAGGTGAGTATCATGGCAAAGGAGTTGCGCAGGCGCTTATGGATTCGAGTATTTCGGCCTTGCGACAACGCGGTTGCAGCATTGCTTGGCTTGGAGTTTGGGAGAAAAACCCTAGGGCAATCTCGTTCTACCGGAAACTGGGTTTCGTCGAGGTGGGTGAGCACGTCTTCCAGCTAGGTACTGATTCCCAAAGAGACATCGTTATGCTTCTTCCTCTTGACGCATCCGGCGACATCACCTAACTATGCGTTCAAGCGGATCGCGGGGACAGGCCATGGTGTTTCCTGAAGCTCTTTCGGCTCGCGGCCGCTTAACGCGGCGTTAGGCCACACATGAAAGAACTCGCGCTCTTGATGGTGGCAATAGCTCTCGTGGGCTGCTCGGTGCGTGTCAAGATAGTTGTCGCCTGATTTCATGCAGCTAGTCGCTTACTTT
>CAYRJS010000410.1:1254-2313 GCA_964424535.1 uncultured Aquimonas sp. | reverse complement strand
CCCCAGCCGGTGACGAAGAAATCCAGGCGACGGCCGGCAAAGTCCTGCAGGATTTCGGCTCCGGTGGTGTTGCGGTGGTAGGCCGGGTTGGCCGGGTTGGCAAACTGGTTGGCCAGGAACCAACCGTGTTGCTGTGCCAGTTCCCTGGCCTTTTCCACCATGCCCACGCCACGGGCGGCGGCCGGTGTCAGGATCACCTTGCCGCCATAGGCGCGGATCAGCTTGCGCCGTTCGATCGAGAAGGTTTCGGTCATCACCGCGACGAAGTGATAGCCGCGCGCGGCGGCGACCATGGCCATGGCCACGCCGGTATTGCCGCTGGTGGCCTCGACGATGGTGTCGCCGGGCTTGAGCAGGCCGCGCTGTTCGGCATCGAGCACGATGCCCAGGGCCAGACGGTCCTTGACCGAACCGCCAGGGTTGAAGGATTCGACCTTGACGTACAGATCGACATGCGCGGGGGCGACCCGGTGCAGGCGCACGATGGGCGTGCGTCCGACGGTATCGAGGATGGAATCGTAAATGGCCATGGCAAAGCCCTTGCGGAAAGGAAAGCGCCATCATGCGGGGTAGAGTGAAGTCGGGAAAATGACCGGTCCACGTTTTCTTATGCCTTTATGGAATAAGCTATCGGTGCACTGTTCTTGGACGCATGTCTGGCCCGGCCTCAGCATGTGTCCCTAGCCGATGGAGCCCTGCCATGACCCTGACCCAACTGCGCTATCTGGTCGCGATTGCCGATGCCGGACTCAATATCACCCAGGCGGCCGAGCTGGTGTACGCCACCCAACCGGGCTTGTCCAAGCAGCTCAAGCAACTGGAAGACGAGCTGGGCTTCCAGCTCTTCCTGCGCAAGGGCCGCAGCCTGGTAGCAATCACCGCGCCCGGTGTGGAAGTCATCGCCCGGGCCCGCAAGGTGTTGCTGGAAGCCGGCAATATCCGCGCCCTGGCGGCCAATCTTCGGGGTGAAATCCAGGGCGAGCTGACCATCGGCACCACCCATACCCAGGCCCGGTATGTCCTGCCGCCGGTGATCGCGCCCCTGCGTCAGCAGTTTCC
>CAYRJS010000410.1:0-1154 GCA_964424535.1 uncultured Aquimonas sp. | reverse complement strand
TCGTTGCGGCCTGAATCCTCCTTGCGCCAGGCTTTTGCCGAAGCTGGGGTGGAACCGAAGATCGCCTTTACCGCCCGCGATGCCGATCTGATCAAGACCTATGTGCGCACCGGTCTGGGCGTGGGCATCCTGGCGGAAATGGCCATGGCTCCGGAATCGGATGCGGATCTGGTTTTGTTGCCGATGGGTGAACACTTTGCCCCGTGCATGGCCTGGGGCGTGTTGCCACGTGAGCGCGTGCCACGCAACTACACCTTGAGCCTGCTCAAGCTGATTGCCCCGCAACTGGACGAGCGCGATCTGCGTCGGGCTTTTGAAGGCACGTTTGAGGACGCGTGGCCGACGGCGCCGTCCTGGTCCAGTCGTTGAAGCCGGACTTCAGGCGATTTCCTGACGCAAGGCGGCGGCCACCCGTTCGAATTCCCCGGCCAGGGCTGCAGCCTTGGCCGGTGCGGCGCGCAGGGTTTGCTGGCGTGACTCCATCTCCATGGCCTTGGCCATGCCCGAAAGACGCAGGGCGCCGAGGTTGGCGCTGGTTGACTTCAAGGTATGCGCCGGGGCGGCGATCGCGGCCAGATCGGACTTGGCCGCCAACGACTTGATGCGTTCCAGGGCCAAGGGTGCGTCTTCAAGAAAAACCTGTACCAGGGTAATGAATTCCGCACCCATGATTTCGCGCAATTCGTTCAGGATCCCCTGATCCAGAGCAGGTCCGACGGCCGCCGGTATATGGGGGCTGGCAGCCTCGACTGGCGCAGCGACAATGGCTGTGTCTGCTGCCGGTGCCGTCGGCTCGGGCTCCGCCGGAACCGGCACGATGCTGACCCGAGGCGGTTCATCCAGCCATTTTTTCAGGGTGGATTCGAGCAGGGCCCGGCTCAGGGGTTTGGACATGTAGTCGTCCATGCCCGCTTCCAGACACTTTTCGCGATCACCCAGCATCGCATTGGCGGTCATGGCGATGATCGGCAGACGTGGCAGGGTCTGGTTGGCCTCGTACTCGCGCCGTTTCCGGGTGGCGGTGTAACCATCCATGATCGGCATCTGGCAGTCCATCAGAACAGCGGCGTACTGACCCGCGTTCATCTGTTCCAGGGCTTCCTTGCCGTTTTCCGCGCTGTCGAAATGGATGCCGGCCAGGCTCAGCAGGCGTT
>CAYRJS010000409.1:0-2316 GCA_964424535.1 uncultured Aquimonas sp. | reverse complement strand
TGGCGCGGATACACCGCCCCAGACGGATTGTTGGGGTTGATCAGCACCAGGGCGCGGGTGCGCGGGGTGATCAGGGCCTCGATCTGTTCCGGGTCGGGCTGGAAGCCGTTTTCCGGGGTGCAGGCGTAATACACCGGTACCCCGTCGTTGAGGATGGTGGCGGCGCTCCAGAGCGGATAGTCCGGGCTGGGCAGGAGGACTTCATCGCCGGGATTGAGCAAGGCGCGCAAGGACATGTCGATCAGCTCGCTCACGCCATTGCCCATGAACACATGCGCCGGGGTTACCCCGCGCGCGCCCCGGGCCACGTGCTTGGCCGCAATCACTTCGCGCAGTTGTGGCAGACCCTGCTGGTGGCAGTACGGATCGCTTTCGCCGATATGCTCGGCGATCGCCTGCTGCAGATGCTCGGGCGCGCGAAAACCGAAGGCGCCGGGATTGCCGATATTGAGCTTGATGAGCTTGCGGCCCTGGGCTTCCATGTCACGGGCTCGCCGCGCCAGCTCTCCGCGGATTTCATAACGGACCTGGGACAAGCGCTGACGGGTGGCGATGGTGCGAGGATTGGACATGGCGGAAACCGGGGCTGGAACGTTGATGATTGCAGTGTGGCTTTGAGTACAGGCTCGAATGAGACCGATTCGGGCATTTTCGGGGCAAATGCAGCCGTGATCGGCATCAAGGCGGACCATATCGTTTCGATTGCCGCGCTGCAACAAAAACCGTTCAATCCAGCGGTCGAAGGGAATTTGTCGTCGTTTTAACGGGTCCGCATGAGCACGGCGGGCTTCTGGGCTAACCTTGTGGGCCATCGAAGCCGTGCGAGTACACGACCGTGTCCAGCCATTTTCATCCCGAACCTGTGGTTGCCTTCTGGAAGGAGGCCGGCCCCGGAGCCTGGTTTGCCCGTGATGCCGAGTTTGATGCGCGCTTTCGGGGCCGATTCGAAGCCGCCCATATGGCCGCAGCCCGACGCGAACTGGATCACTGGCTGGATACGCCCGAAGGAGCCCTGGCCCTGATGATCCTGCTCGACCAGTTTCCCCGCAACAGCTATCGCGGCACCGCGCATATGTTTGCCACCGATGCCCTGGCTCTGGCTTTGGCGCGCAAGGCCCTGGAATTGGGCCATGACCAGCACATCGAGCCGGCTCTGCGTTTGTTTCTGTATCTGCCCTTCGAGCACAGTGAGATTCTGGCCGACCAGGATCGGGCCGTGGAACTGTGCGCGCCACTGGGTGATCCGTTTGATCACTATGCCCGCATCCACCACGAGGTGATCGCGCGCTTTGGTCGCTTCCCGCATCGCAATGCTGCGTTTGGCCGCGATACCACGGCGGCGGAACAGGCCTTTCTCGATGAGGGTGGATTTGCTGGCTGAACGCTTGCGCCGGTCAGCGTGATTTTTTGCCTTTGCCTTTGGCATCAGGCTCGGGTTTTGCGGGTGGCTTGTTCGGCAACGAGCCGATCAGGCCGCCCTGAAAATCCTTCCACAAATCCAGATTGCGCTCGGTCAACTGGTTCAACATGCTCCAGGGCGTCTGCCCCATGAGGTTGCTCAACTGGCTGCGAAATTGCGTTTGCTGGTCGAGGAACAACTGCATGGAGCGTTCCAGGTAGTTGCCCATGAAACCCTGCAGGGCATCACCGTAGAAGCGGATGATCTGGGTCAGCAATTCGGTCGAGAAGATCGGCTGACCACGCTCCTCGTGCTCGGCAATGATCTGCAGCAATACGGTGCGGGTCAGGTCTTCGCCGGTCTTGGCATCGACCACCTCGAACTTCTCCCCGTCGCAGATCAGTTGCCGCACATCTTCCAGGGTGATGTAGCTGGAGATCTCGGTGTCGTAAAGCCGACGGTTGGGGTATTTCTTGATGACGCGACGTTCTGCCATGGAGGACCTGCATTGGGTACGGACACGAGGCGGTAAGTCAGCGTGTCGACCGGTGGACGTGATGGCTCAGGATCGCGTACCCGGTCGACGCATGCAAGCGGGCCGGTTTACCAGCCCATATGATGACCACCGTTGATGTCGAGGTTGGAGCCGGTGATCCAGCCCGCCTGTTCGTCCACCAGGAAGGCTACAGCGTAGGCAATTTCCTCCGGCGTACCAAGGCGACCGGTAGGAATGTCGGCAACGATCTTGGCGCGCACTTCCTCGGGTACCGCCATCACCATGTCGGTGCCGACGTAGCCGGGCGAGACCGTATTGACGGTGATGCCGAGCTTGGCGTTTTCGCGTGCCAGGGAAATGGTGAAGCCATGCATGCCGGCCTTGGCGGCGGCGTAGTTGGCCTGGCCGTACTGGCCCTTGA
>CAYRJS010000408.1:0-2354 GCA_964424535.1 uncultured Aquimonas sp. | reverse complement strand
CGGTCCCGGTGGCGATGATCCAGGTAACGCCACCATCGCTGCTCGACTGTGACAGCGAAATTCCAGTGGTTGCATCACAGGTGAGCGAGAATGCACCAGCAGTGGCAGTCACCGGTTCACTGAACACGGCGCGCAGATCGCCGGCAGCCGGGAAGTTGGCGGCGCCGTCCAGAGGCACGGTCGAAACCAGGGTCGGCGGATCGTTGGGCGGCGGGGCCACAACAACAAAAGTGATCGGGCCTGGCTCGATCAGTTTGTCGGCATCGCCATCCAGGTCGGTGATCTGATCAATGAAGAGGTCGATCGTGCAGGTGTCGCCCACCATCAGAGGATTGCTCAGGGTGACGAAGTAGGTGATCGGGCCACCAGTGACACTGCTATTGACTGGAGTGTAGGTGTCACCTGAAACGTCGCAGCTGAGGATGAACCAGACACCGGTGACCGCCACCGGTTCGGAGAAGGTGAACGACAGGATGCCGTTGCTGGGGAAGTCGGTGGCACCGTCTGCCGGGATGCTGGCAATCAGTTCTGGCGGGTCATCCACCGGGGTGCCGAAAACCACGTCGTCGATGGCCAGGGCGTCATCGCTGCCGGTGACGTTGGGATCGGTCCAGCGCACCCAGACCGTGGCATTGTTGGCCAGGTTCAGGCCGGTGATGGTGTCACTGATATCGGTGCGGTTTTCACTGGCGTTGCCATCGCGCTTGGTGTCGGTGGCACCAGAGGTATTGGGCGTGGAAAAATCCAATGCGGGCACAGCCACCCAGGTGCCATCGCTCAGTGATGTGGCATTCAAGCTGTACTCGAACACGAGTTGATCGCCTGAGGAACCACCACGCCGCCATTGTTCGCCGGTGTAGGACACCAGCAGGTCGACGAGCATTGCACCGGTATCGTTGAGCAGTTGCGCACCAAAGCTTGGACTGACGGAATTGGACGCCAGCGAACCCAGAGCACGCTCGTTGCTGCCGCTGGTCCCGTAGCTGTAGACGTTGCCGGCGTTGGAGCCGCCATCGTCGCCGATGTACTGGCCATCAGCGGCACCGCCAGTTCCGGTTTCGCTGATATACCAGCCGGTGGGCAAGTCAGTACTTTTGTTGGTACCGGAAGACAGGCTGTCAAAGGTTTCCACCTGGCCACTGGCCAGTGAAACCGTGCCCGAACCCGATTGGTCGGCCATGGCGGTCGCGGGCAACAGCAAGCCCAATGCCACCGCCAGCGCGATGATGTTTGCTGATTTCATTACAAGTATCCCTTCCCGTGATTATCGTTTTTCAGCCGTTCGTCGGCCCTCGTGGGACCGGCCTACCAGGCAGCAGTAAACGATCATCATCATCACCGATACCGTCGTCCGCATGCGCCGGACTGCCATCATAGCCGGTTGCGTGGGTGCACAAGAAGTGCCCAAAGGTTGGATGAAACCAGCCGATTCCGCAAAGTTGTTTCCATTGTGGGGCCTGCTGGTGGCGGGGGTTCAGCGGGGCGGAAGACCAGGATCGGTCTGCGCCAGGCGGGCCGAATCCGGGTAGGGATTGACCTCGGTGGCCAGGCCCTGGCGCAGGGTCTCCTGCAACTGCTGCCACCAGTCCACCGCGAAAATATCGGCGTGGGCTTCCAGCAGGGCCTTATGCTGAATCGGATCCAGTCCCAGAAAGCGGGGGAACTGCTCGGGGAAAACGTCATTGGGGCCGACGTGGAACCAGGCCCCGTGGCTCATTTCCTCTTCCTCGTTGCGGGGCTGCGGCAGGCGCCGGAAATGACAGTCGCGCACCAGGCACAACTCATCGTAGTCGTAGAAGATGGCACGGTGGTTGCGGGTGACACCGAAGTTCTTGAACAACAGGTCGCCGGGAAAGATGTCGCTGCGGGCCAGATCGCGGATGGCCTGGCCGTAATCGAGGACGGCGCGCAAGGCGTCGGCCTGTGGGACTTCCTTCAGATACAGGTTCAGCGGGCGCAGACGACGCTCGATATAGCAGTGACCGATGACGATATCCTCGCCCTCCTCGTGCACGGTCTCGGCGCAGCCGGACAGCAATTCTTCCAGCAGTTCCGGGGCGAACTGGTGGCGGGCAAAGCGCAGGGAGCGAAATTCCTGGGCATCGACCAGGCGCCCGGCCCGGTCGTGGCGGGAAACGATGCGGTACTTGTCCATCACGTCTTCGCGGGCGGTTTCCTTGGGGTAGGCAAAGCGATCGCGGATGAGCTTGAACACCAGCGGCCAGGACGGCAGGGTGAACACCAGCATGACCATGCCGCGTTCACCTTCGGCGTGCACGAACTGCTCGTGCGGGTGCTGCTCCAGATGCCGCAAGAAAGCACGATAGCGTTCGGTCTTGCCCTGTTTGGCCCGC
>CAYRJS010000407.1:0-2360 GCA_964424535.1 uncultured Aquimonas sp. | reverse complement strand
CGACAAATTCCAGGAGGTAGGTGCCACCGACGATGTGCAGGGCGGTATCGGCATGGCGCAACATCAGACCTCGCGTCTGCAGCCCGCCCGGCGGCACCGTGGCTTCGACGCGCAGGCCGCGCCAGTCGCCCGGCGCGGGCGTGGCAGGCGACGGGTTGGTCTGCCCGGCCACGCTGTCGTCGGACAGGCTGGTGAATACCGTTCCCTGACTGGTGCGTAGTTCTGTGCGTACCGTCAGACCGGCTTCCTGACCGAACTTGACGACGACGCCTTCGCCGATGGTGAGTTTCTCGGCGTGCGCGGGCTGCACCAAGCAAGCGCCGAGCATGAGGGCGACCGCACCGACCAGGCCCGATGTCCGGCGCAGGCACGTCTGGAGTGAGAATGCGCGGTTCATGGCTGCTGCACCGTGATCGTGCCACTGGTGGCAGGCACCAGATCCACGCCACTGGCGGTGACGGTGGTGGTGCCCGCGCCGGTGGCGGTGAGGGTGGCCGATGCGGTGCGGGTGCCGGTGTTCACTGTGATCTGTGCCGGGACCGTTGCGACGGAGGGCTGGGCGGATGTGAGGTCTATCGGGATGGGGATGGCCGCCAACTGATGGTTGGGGTTATGTGCGCCTGGTACATGGAGCGCTGCCGAAAAATTAGCGGCAGCTCCAACAGCCAGGCTTGAAGGAACACCCGACAGCACGACCTGTGGCACAACCGTTGTGACATCCAGCTCCTGCATTCCCAGGTAGCCGGTGGCGCTCGGAATCACCTTGGTCGCACCAAGTCCGGTACCGGTGACTACGAATGCGACCTGATATTGGCCGGCTGGAATGGTTACCGAGGCAGGGACAGTGCAGACCGCTGTCGAGACGCAGCTCAAGGAGACGGTTACGGGCGTCGACCCGTAAAATGCAATCCCGTTTGCCGTTTGGCGCAGGTACACGTCATACGCATAGGTATTCATGGTCTTGCCAACCACAACCGCGCTTTGAGAAAAACGCAGTTCTGGAACTGCGACGGTTTGTGTAGCTGATGCCCACGTCCCGATACCTGGCAGGTTAGTGCCCACCTTGTAGGTTCCAGTCATCGTGGGTGTAGTGACGTAGGTGTACTGCTGATTGTTGGAAGCATGGCTGTCACTGCGTCCGGCAGCAATCACTACCTGTGTGGTTGCATCGCCGTGACGATCCAGAAAGCCCGACACCAGCCCTTCTGGCGATGCATCTTCGATTGACAGCGTGATGGTCTGATCCGAGATCGCTGTGTGACTGGTTGGATAGTTGGTACCGCCTACATGCCAACGCAGATAGAAGTTGTCGTTGACGCCGCCGATACCCCGAGTGCCATCCAAGTTCAGGAACTGCAATTGCGGCGTTACCACCGTGGCCATCAATGGCGTCTGGGTCGAAATGTACCCCGTTGCCGATGCTTCGACAGCTACCGGCTCGCTGGTCAACTCCAGACCACTGATCGAGAACTGGGTCTGATACTGTCCTGCCGGGATCGTCACGGTTGCGGGCACTCCGACCTTGCTGGGATCGGCACTGGTAAGTGACACCGCCAGTGGCACGGCCGTTGGTGCGTTTTGGCCATTAGCCTTCAAGCGAACGTAGACTTCGTAGCTGTAAGTTGACAAACCGTGGCCGGCGATAATCGTTGCCCGTGAAAATTCAAGCTGAGCACCCACCACAGTTTGTATGCCAGACGTCCACGACCCGATGCCTGGCAGGCTGGCAGCCACCTTGTAGGTTCCGGGCATCGTCGGGGTTGTCACATAATGACTTCTCCAGCCATTCACGTATTGACTTCGGTTGCGACCCTGGAAGATCGTGGCCTGACTGGTGGCCTCCCCATTCCAATCCAGGATGCCTGTCACCAGACCATCCGGATCTGCTTCGTTGATCGACAACGAAATAATCTGATCTGCACTTGCCGTCTGATCATATGGATAAGACGTGCCTGCCACATACCAGCGCACGTAAAAGTCATCATTAACTCCCCCTACACCACGGGTGCCATCCAGATTGACGAACTGCAATTGTGGCGTTACCACCGTCGCCATCAAGGGCACCTGGGTCGAAATGTAGCCTGGTGCCGAGGCTTCGATAGCCACCGGCTCGTTGGTCAACTCCAGACCACTGATCGAAAACCGGACCTGATACTGGCCCGCTGGAATCGTTACCGTTGTGGGCACTCCAACCTTGCTGGGATCGGCACTGATCAGTGTCACTGCCAATGGCACGGCCGTTGGTGCATTTTGGCCATTAGCCTTCAGGCGAACGTAGACTTCGTAGCTGTAAGTTGACAAACCATGGCCGGCGATAATCGTTGCCCGTGAAAATTCAAGCTGAGCACCCACCACAGTTT
>CAYRJS010000406.1:0-2372 GCA_964424535.1 uncultured Aquimonas sp. | reverse complement strand
AGGTTGGGAACATTGACGTTGAGGATGGTGTTGGCGGGCAAGGGATCGACCAGCAGGCGCGCGGTGAGCTGGTCGGCCACGCGCGAAGCAGTTTCGTAGTGACGCACCCCGCCGTTGTCGTAGACCAGGGACATGGCGATGGCCGGCAGGCCCAGAACCCGGCCTTCCATTGCCGCCGCCACCGTACCCGAATAGATCACGTCATCACCCAGATTGGCGTTGGTATTGATGCCCGACACCACGATGTCCGGTTCCAGCACCAGCAGGCCGCCCAAGGCCAGATGCACGCAATCGGTAGGCGTGCCGAACACGCACCAGGTACGTTCGTCCACCTTGCGGGTGCGCAAAGGGCGATCCAGGGTCAGGGAATTGGAGGCGCCCGATCGATCCCGATCCGGTGCCACCGTGATCACCTCGTGCCCGGCCTCGCGCAACTTTCGTGCCAACACCTTGATTCCCGGCGCATCCACGCCATCATCGTTGCTGACCAATACACGCATGGGTTGCCGTTTCCTTTGTCATGACTGCAAACCTGTAATGATAGCCCAAGCCCTCCTTGTCGGAGGCCAGACAAGGGAAACTTCGGGGTGCCAGGGGCGTGGTTTCAGGCCGGCGGTGGTGTCTGGTAGAGACGCTCGGCGCGCTGGACCAGGATCCAGCTGGTGGCAATGTACTTGGGCCCGCCCAGAGGCATGTTGCCGCGATGGGTATGGGTAAAGCCGGCCGGAGCGATCAGCAGGCTGCCAACCTTCGGAGTCACCTTGCGCTGCTGATAGAGAAATTCGGTTTCACCCGCCTCGAAACCCTCATTCAGGTACAGCGTCCACAACAGGTGCCGGTGCAAGGTTTCACAACTGTTGTCGCGCGGATAGGTTTCGCAATGCCAGTACGGATAACCACCTTGATTGGCGGTATAGCGCTGCAGGTTGATCGCCCCCGGGCGCAGAACGGCACGCACCAGATTGGCCAGTTCGGCCGCATCCATGGAAACAAGATCCCTGGCTTCCAGACGTCGCGGTGGTTGGCCGATCTGCAGCATCAACGGGGCGATGATCGTATGCGGATAGCGGCGCAGATAGGCCAGCGTGGCATCGAAGGCCGCCGTCAACAGCAGGTCCTGCACGTCCTGCCACTGTGGCTTGCCCTCCAGGCCGATATCGCGGCTGTTCTTGAGTTCGGGGTACACGCCACCGCCCACCCGTCCGGGCAGATCCGTACCATCGGCATCAAAGCGCGCCACGATGGCGGCACACTGCTCGGGCGAAAGTGCACCCTCGTGGATCTCGATAAAGTCCGCGTTGCTCATGTCATTCCCGGCCATGCTCGAAGGCGGAAAGGTTAGCAGCGAATCCGCCGTTTGCACTGATGCGCGCACGGATCAATGTCGACACGCGGCAGAGAATGGCTGCAAGCACCGGTCAGTCGCCCACGCTCAACCCTTGGTCTTGAAACTCCAGGTGAAGAAAAACTCGGCCACCTGATCGCCCTGGGCATCAGTGCCAACGCTGCGCAATCTGAGTGTTTGCGATTCTCCGGTGGCAATGGCCTGGCGCACGGCCTCGTCAACCTCCTGGCCTTGATCGCAGCGGAAGCTGATCGTGCCGACGGCCTTCTTGGTGAAACTGGCCTCCAGCTTCACCACCAGCATGGAAACCTTGCGCTGGCTGGCGCGAATTCTGGAGACGCACAGCACGCCGGTGGAAAACTCCGCCGCCATACCCTCGACCGCCCAGAACATGCTTTTGAACGGGTTTTGATTCAGCCAGCCGTATTTCACCCGCATCTGGCAAGAGGTGTCGTCCAGATGACGCAGCCTGATCCCGGCCAGCCAGGCGATGGGCACCTTGGCCAGGGTGTAAGCGTTGAATGAAAACCTGTTCATGCCCGGATATCCCCGAAGCGGCCTGCGCTGCAGCCTGACGTGTTGGCGCCCAAGACGGGCCATGCAAGCGACACTCACTGGCAGAAAAACGTGGCAACTGCCATAGTCGAAAGGCTGTAGATTATGGCATCTGTCCTAACAAGAGGCATCCAATGCGCACGCAACAACCCGGGGCTCGTCAGCGCATGGTCGAGACCACGGCATTGATGCTGGCCCAGTACGGCCTGAACGCCACCAGCATCCGCGAGATGACCCGTCGCGCCCAAGCCCCCTTTGGCTCTACCTATCACCATTTTCCTGGTGGCAAACAGCAGGTCGTGGTGGAAGCCGTGCGTCTGTCGGGCGAGCGTGTCGCCAAGGCATTGGACCAGCATCTGCAGGCAGATGGCCTGTCGGCTTTTCTGGCGAGCTGGCGCAACACCCTGCTGCACTCGGATTTTCGCCTCGGCTGCCCGGTAATGGCCGCTGCCGTCGAAGAGCCCGTCAACGA
>CAYRJS010000405.1:0-2374 GCA_964424535.1 uncultured Aquimonas sp. | reverse complement strand
GAAGGTTCGATCAGTTCCAGTTCCAGCAGACGCGGACCATCGGGTGTGGGCAACAGATCCACCCGGGCATACAGCGGGCTGGCAAAGGGCAGGGCCTGCAGAACCTGGCTGGCTACATCGCGTTCGGCTGGTGAAGCTGCGCGTGCGGTGATTTGTTCGGTCGCGAAAAGTTGCTCGGTGGCCTGGCTGCCGCGTTGCAGCAGGGGGCCTTTGCGGATGGCGTGGGAATAGCTGCCGGCAAAGAACATCAGGGCCGTTTCCCCGGCGGTATCGACCGCGTCCATATAGGGCTGGACCAGGACGCTGCGGCCAGCATCGAGCAGTTGGCGCACATGGGTAATGGCTTCGCTGCGATGCTCGCGCAAGTGGCGGCGGGTATCGCGGGAGCCGGCGCTGACGGTGGGCTTGACCACGAATTCGGGGTAATCGGGAAAGCCGTCGGCGGCATCACCCGGGGCGATGAAATGACTTTCCACCACCGGCACACCGGCCTGGGCCAGATCAGCCAGATAATGCTTGTCACTGTTCCAGCGCACCAATTCCAACGGATTCAGCAGGCGCGTGGTTGCGCTTACGCGCTCGCACCAGCGCAGGAACTTGGGCAGGCGCTGGTGGTAATCCCAGGTCGAACGCAGGAGCACGCAGGCAAACTTCGACCAATCCACATTCGGGTCGTCCCAGTCCTGAACCTCGGCAGCAAGACTCGCCTCCCGCAGGGCGGTCAAAAGGGGCGCCAGGTCTTCATCCAGCGGACGGGCAGCAGCAACGGAGGCGATGGCGATGGGGCGCGACATGGTGTTCGATCAGGGAGGTTGGGGCGTGCACCTTGGCGCGAACCGGTTCTGGATGCAAGTGCCGGCCATTTGCGCCAGAACCGCCAAGCCGGCACCATGCGCAACGGTTATCCCGTGTGGATCGAAGCATGAGTGAACCCATTGAATCCCTGCACCAGGCGCCTTTGCGCTGCCTGTTGCAGGCGCTGGCCACGGGCCGAACCAGCAGCGTGGCGTTGACGCAGGCGTACCTGCACGCGATCGCGCGCGATGCCCACCTCAATGCCTGGCTGCATGTCGATAGCGAAGGAGCCCTGGCTGCGGCTGAAGCCTCGGATGCCCGGCGCGCGTCTGGCGCATCCCTGGGGCGGCTCGACGGCATCCCTTTGGCGATCAAGGACAATATTGATGTAGCGGGCATGCCCACCACGGTCGGTGTATCGAGCCGGCGCCAGCGCATCGCCAGCGAAGATGCCTTTATCGTGCGACGCCTGCGCGATGCCGGTGCGGTTCTGCTGGGCAAGACCAATCTTGATGAGGCCACCTTGGGCACGGTCGGGCGCAATGCCCATTACGGCGATGTCGGCAATCCGGTTCTGCCGGAACGGGTCAGCGGGGGTTCTTCGGCCGGTTCGGCGGTGGCCGTGGCGGCCGGCCATGCCGTGGCGGCTCTGGGTTCCGATACCCTGGGTTCAACGCGTTTGCCGGCTGCGTTTTGCGGTGTGGTTGGGCTGAAGCCAACCACCGGCGAATTGTCGTGCCGGGGCCTGGTGCCGTCCTTGCGGCGACTGGATTGTCCGGGCCTGCTGACCCGCAGCGTCGCCGATATCACGCCCTTGCTGCAGGTCATGGCTGGCTACGACCCGGATGATCCACGTTCGCGGCGGCGACGTGTGGCCCTGGCCGCGCCGGACTGGCAACCGAACAGCCTGCGCGTGGGCATACTGGATCGGCTTGCCGAACAAGGTACCCAAGCGGAAGTTGTCACGGCTTTCAATGCCGCTTTGGAACGGGTGCGCGGCTTGCTGGCGACGGCCGATGTGGCCGAACTGGATTTGACCGATCTGGGTATGGCCGCCACGCGGCGGGCGGCTCTGCTGATGATGGAAGCCGAATTGCTGGCGACCCACGGTGATGATCTGGCCGACGCCACCCCGGGTCTTCTGGCGATGCTGGACTATGCGCGCAAGAAATCTGCGGTCGATTTTGCCCGCGCCGATCAACGTCTGGATGCGCATGTGCGCAAGGTTCGGCGCCTGTTCGAACGCTTCGACGTGCTGATCCTGCCGGTATCACCGCGCTTGCCGCCGCTGCGCGATGAACCCGAGCCCGGCAATCTGGCGGATTTCACCGCCCTGGCTTCGCTCGCCGGCTGCCCGGCCCTGGCCTTGCCCTTGGCCAATGGTGCGGGCCTGCAACTGGTGGGTCAGCCCGGTGGCGATCTGCGCATCCTCGAATTGGGCACGATTCTGGAGGCCGTGCTGGGTACCTGACACCCGGGGTGGGCACGGACAAAAATTGCGTTTGCTACTACCAGAAACGTTCTGCGGATTGGACCCTCAGTTCTGCGGTGCGACCTGCGGGATCAGGTCGCCATAGCC
>CAYRJS010000404.1:0-2376 GCA_964424535.1 uncultured Aquimonas sp. | reverse complement strand
CAGGCCTTCCTGATCGATGGACTCAACCACAACGCCAATTTCCGCCGCGCCTACCTGCGTGCCCGCCACCAGATCGACGAGCGCGAACAAGCCGAGGAATTTGACCCATCCGAACCCCAATGGCTGGCCGGAAAAGCCATTGCCGCGCACCTGGCCCACTGGGCCGAGACCCTGCCGGCTGGAATCACCACGACCTTCGTACCCAGCGTGCAGGTGATCCAGGACGAGACCCTCGACGACAATCCTCCGGAAACTGCCAGCACCGGCAATCTGGAAGACTGAGCAAGTCGCCAGTCCGCCTGTATCACCCCATATCGCGTATCATTTCATCTTTGTACAAGCGGTGGGAGAAGCCGGTTCCCGGATCGGCTGCCGAAGGCGCAACGCCCGTAATCGCTCAGGCCCTGTACCACCGCGGGCAATACAACTCTGGAGAGACCGGCCCGTGCCGGCGCCGAAGGGGCAAAGGTGCAGTACCACGCACTCCAAACTCTCAGGCAAAAGGACAGAGGGGCACTTTGCGCAGGAATGTCTGCCTTATCATCCGTCTGGTGTGATGGCACCCAGACCTGTGGCCCCTCAACCTCCGGAAAACCTCGCCATGTCCAAGCCCACCCTTCGCGATCTTGAACACCACGACGAATTCGTCGCCCGTCATATCGGCCCGAATCCGGCCGAGATCACGCATATGCTGCACGCCATTGGTCACGACTCGCTCGAATCCATGACCCGTGCCATCGTCCCGGCCAGCATCGCCCACACTGGCGAACTGGCCCTGGGCGAGGCTCTGACCGAAGTCGATGCCCTGGCGAAAATCCGTGCCATCGCCAACAAGAACACCGTGGCACGCAGTTTCATCGGCCAGGGCTATTACGGCACCCACACCCCGCTGGTGATCTTGCGCAACATCCTGGAAAACCCGGCCTGGTACACGGCCTACACGCCCTATCAAGCGGAAATCTCCCAGGGCCGCATGGAAGCGCTGATCAACTTCCAGCAAATGGTCGCCGACCTGACCGGCATGGAAATCGCCAATGCCTCCCTGCTCGACGAAGCCACCGCCGCCGCCGAGGCCATGACCCTGGCCAAACGCAGCGCCAAGTCCAAGTCCGATATCTTCCTCGTTGCCGGTGACACCCATCCGCAGACGCTGGAAGTGCTGCAAACCCGCGCCGAACCGCTGGGCCTGACCGTCGAGATTGTCCGTTCCACGGATGCCTTCCACGAAAAACTGGCCGCCGGCGATTACTTCGGCGTACTGGTGCAATATCCAGCCTCCAGCGGCTGGATTGCCGACTGGACCCGAGATGCGGAGGCGATTCACGGGCACAAGGCCCTGTTTGTAGTTGCCAGCGACCTGTTGGCGCTCACCCTGATCAAGTCGCCGGGCGAAATGGGCGCCGATATCGTTATCGGCAACAGCCAACGCTTCGGTGTGCCCTTTGGCTTTGGCGGCCCGCACGCCGGTTTCATGGCCTGTCGCGATGCCTACAAGCGGCAGATGCCGGGGCGTCTGATCGGGGTGTCGGTCGACAGCCACGGCGCCCCGGCCTACCGCCTCACCCTGCAGACCCGCGAGCAGCATATCCGCCGCGAGAAAGCCACCTCCAACATCTGCACAGCGCAAGTGCTGCTGGCGGTGATGGCCGCCATGTACGCGGTCTACCACGGCCCTGATGGTCTGAAACGCATCGCCCGCCGCGTCGCCCGCTACACCGCCATCCTTGCCGCTGGTCTGCGCCAACTGGGTCAGAGCGTGGTCCATGCCAGCGCTTTTGACACCCTGTGCATCGACGCTGGCAATCGGGCTGCAGCCATTCTCGAACGTGCCCAGGCGGCAGGCGCCAACCTGCGTGTGCGCGGCAATGGTTCGATCTGCATTTCCCTGGATGAAACCACCACCCGCGCCGACCTGGAACTGCTGTGGCGCATCTTCGGCGGTGACGCAGCCGCCCTGCCCTCGATCGACACCCTCGATACCCAGGCCGCCGACCTGATCCCGGCGGAACTGGCGCGTACCAGCGACTTCCTCACCCACCCGGTGTTCAACACCTACCACAGCGAGCACGAAATGCTGCGCTACCTGCGCCAGCTCGCCGACAAGGATCTGGCCCTGGACCGCACCATGATCCCGCTGGGCTCGTGCACCATGAAGCTCAACGCCACCGCCGAAATGGTGCCGATCACCTGGCCTGAATTCGGCAATATCCACCCGTTCGCACCCGCCAGCCAAACTGCAGGCTACACGGAACTGGTCGATTCGCTGGAAGCCATGCTGGCGGATATCACCGGCTATGACGCGGTCAGCTTCCAACCCAATTCGGGCGCCCAGGGCGAGTACGCCGGCTTGCTGGCGATTCGCGGGTATCACGCCTC
>CAYRJS010000403.1:0-2386 GCA_964424535.1 uncultured Aquimonas sp. | reverse complement strand
TGCCCTTGCCTTCCTGGCTCTGATGATGCTTGCCATCGGTTCCAGGATTCGCAAACGGATTTAACTGATCTGGAGGGATTTACGACCAGGGGCCGCGCTATGCGCGGCCCCTTGCTATCAAGTGAAGGAAAACTGAGGAAGTGTCAAAGGTTGGCTGGCGCTTGTTGAGGTGAGTGCTACCATGCCAAAGCCAGTCGAGAAGGCACTAAGGAAGACGTGCCTTAAATTCGACCATACGCCACGCGAGTCAACAGAAACATGTCCAAAACGTCCGGTCCATCAGGGCCTTCCCGTGAAGAAGAGCGGCGGAAGGTGGTTGAAAGAACACGGAGCCGCATCGAGCGTTACATGACGCAATATGTCCCGGGAGTTCTCAAGACCGTGGTCATGAAGGCCACCCGCATCCGCGATGTCATCGCCACCAACGGTGGTTCCAGGGAGATCGGTGTCCAGTACCTGGAGCCAAGCGACCTATACCGTGTGCGTTACGAGGTTGCGACAGCGACGCTGGGAACACATTACATTTTTCTTGAATGCAGCTTGTTCCGAGCGCGTCTGCGTGTGGGTCTTGCATCCGATGGTGCTGCAACCGGAGACAGTTACGAGGGTTGGTTACAATTGTTAACAGGAGCCCTAGTTTCCAGCGGGTGGGATGTTATATTCTCAGATTTGGAGCCACCAAATTCAGTTGAACTGAGGGCTTCCATACGGCTACCCAAGGACTACATCATGGACAGCCAGATCTACATGAAACTTGCAGCACAGGTTGCCGGCGCAGTGGGGATGCTGATTCTGGAAACAGGCAAGCATGGGTTTTACATGCTGCCAACTCTGCCGGATCGAATAGACTTTGATTGAAGATTTTCCGTGATGAGATGAGGTTATGACCAGGGGTTTTCAGCTTGATGCAATGGGAGCAGCCGCCACCGAATTGGCAACACATTTCCCGGCCTTGACCGGCATGCGCTGGCATCAGGCAATGGGCACCACCGGCGCGGTCGAACTGCTTTTTGACACAGGGCTGAGTCTCTTGCTCCAAGGAAAGACCGTCTTGGATTGGTCCAGATCGCTGACACGGCTGGGTGTGGATGCCGAAGAACTGGCCTGGTACTTGGGGGTGGAGTGTGGCAACCCGTGCTTTGATCTGCCGCTACCCGATCTGCTCCGCAAGCTGGCAAGCTGCCTGACCCCTTCGCTGCCTTCCCATAAGCCGGTCTACGCTCCGGCTCCTGTGTCAGCTAACGCAACGGCGAAGCTCGCCGTTGCCAACTACTTGCGCTGAGTCTTCCTCGCCGGCTTGCTGTCGGCCTTTGATGCAAGTAGTTCGATCTGGCGGTTCACGCGATCGCGCTCTTCGGCCAGCGCCTTTTCGTGCTGCGCGACTGCCTTTTCGTGCCTGGCCTCGATCTCTGCCAGGCGCTTGGTCAACTCCCGGTTCTGGCCATGCACCGTCGCAAGCTCCAGCTTGTCCTGTTCCCTGCCCTCCTGGTCGGCTTCCATCTTTTGGGTCAGGCCCTCAACCTGCTTTGAGAGCGAGTCGACCAGCGCCTGCCTGTTGGCAAGCTGCCTATCCAGATCCTTGTTCACTGCGCCTGCTGCGGCAAGGGCCTTCTCGTGTTCGTGCAGCAGCGCCTGAGCCTGGGCCTGGGCCTGTGCGGCCGCAGCTCGGGCATGTTCCAGCGCCTGCCGGCTTTCATCGACGGCTTGCCGGGCGGCATCGCGTTCACGCTTGGTGGTGGCCAGCTCCGCGTCGAGCCGACCGATTTCCGATTGCGCATGCTGAAGGTTGGCCTCCAGCTGCGTGCAGCGCTCTGTCAGAACCTGCTCGCCTTGGTGCAGCGCATTGACACGGTTTTCCAACGATGCGCGCAACGCCTGCTGTGAGGCCAGTTGCTGTTCCAGGGTTTTGATCTGTTCGGTTTGCGTGTCCAGCGTGTTCTGGATCTTCTCCGCTTCGCGCAGATGCTGGGCCTGTGCTTTTTCCAGCTCTTCGCGCTGGGTCACCAGTTCGTTGTTGGCCACCTTGCGAGCCAGCTGCAACACGCCTGCAACGGCTTCTCGCAGATGCTTTTCTTCCTCGGTTTCGGCCGTCAGGTTCGTGCCCATGAGCGTGGGGCCGTAATGCTCGTACCAGGCGGTGAGCATCCGATTGATGGTAGTGACCGATCCTCGATTCCCCAGGTACTCGCGCAACCCCGCATTCGTGGGTCGCTCGCCCTGGCTGATAACGGCGTCGATCGCGGACCAGACTTCGGCTTGGGTCAGGTTCCTGGTTGAGGTGCTCATGGGTTCGTTCGGATCTGGTGTGGGTGCGCGGACGGTCGGCCATCCTGACCGCAGGCGCCTGGCTTGGCAATCTGCGCGCTGGTCAGCGCAGGGATGTGAT
>CAYRJS010000402.1:0-2401 GCA_964424535.1 uncultured Aquimonas sp. | reverse complement strand
CCGACCTGATCGAAGGCCGGGTCCGTCTTGATGGTTTCAAGGGCCTGGCTGCAGGTGGCGGTTTCAGTTATGGCGATGTGCTGGGAGCCGGGCGCGGCTGGGCCTTGTCGATTCTGGAACGGCCCGCCTTGCGCGATCAGTTTCAGGCTTTTTTTGCCCAGGCCGACCATTTCAGCCTGGGTATCTGCAATGGCTGCCAGATGCTCAGCCAGTTGCACGCGCTGATGCCGGGCGCGCAGCACTGGCCACGATTCCAGGCCAATGCATCCGGGCGTTTTGAAGCCCGTCTGTCGCTGCTGGAAGTTGTGGAATCACCCTCGTTGTTCCTGCGCGGCATGCAGGGCGCGCGGATTCCGGTGGTGGTGTCCCATGGCGAAGGCCGGGCCCAGTTCCGTGAAGCCGGACACGCCGAGCAAGCCCGTATCGCTTTGCGCTATGTCGGTCCTGATGGTCGGTCCGATCCAACTTATCCCTACAATCCCAATGGTTCCCCGCAGGGTATCGCCGGGCTGACCAGCCTGGATGGACGGGCCACCTTGATGATGCCCCACCCCGAGCGGGTGGTGCGTACGGTACAGTTGTCCTGGCATCCGCCCGAGTGGGGCGAAGCCAGTCCGTGGTTGCGGATGTTCCAGAATGCACGAGCCTGGGTAGATTGATGAAGCTGACGCCACTACGCCATTACCTGCTGGCGGCCATGCTCTGGCTGCCTTTGATGTTCGCGCTCTGGTTCGCCCTGGGCTCGGTGGTGGCCTGGCCGATCGTGCGCATGTCACATGAACTGATCAACCTGTTGTTGCCAGACTTGCTACACGAAGGCGGGCAAAGCTATGCCAACTTCCTCTACAGCTACGTGGTCGGGATTTCCGGAGTGGAGGGCCTGCCCAGCGGCAAATTGCTGGTGGAAGAACAAAGCGTCAACGTGTTGATCTACGCCTGGGGCATGCCCTTGTTCTGTGGTCTGGCCGCGGCCAGTCCGCTGGATTGGCGACATACCTTTCTGCAGTGGGCCATCGGTCTGGCCGTGTTGACGCTGGCCTGCACCTTTGGCGTCACCTGCGAGGTGCTCTACAGTATCCGTGATGGCACCGCCAATGCAGTCACCGCGGCTCTGGCCGAAGATGGCTTTGGTCCGCTGGCGGCCCAGGCCGGGGCAGCGGCCCAGGCCTACATCGCCCAGCAATACGATGCGATTGGCATCAGCGTCGAGCTGATCGCATTGTTGCGCCAGTTCGGCTACCTCATCCTGCCGCCGGTGGTGCCGATCGTGTTGTGGATCCTGCTCAATCGTCGCTTCCTCGAAGGCCTCGTGGGCTGGGAGAATGCGACCGCACCTGCGACCATGGAAGACCCGCATTGAACGCACAACTGGAACCTTCACCGACATCCGCGATCGGCGCCAGCGAAGCGATACTGGACGCGCGCGAGGACCGCATCTGCCAGCAGCTTTTGGCCCATGGCCGGCTCAAGGAAGCCGACTTCGCCCGAGCCAAGCGTCTGCACGAGGAATCCGGCGGCAGCAGTCTGGTCAACCTGATGGCGCGCATCGGCCTGGTTTCCGAGCGCGACCTGGCTGAGGCCAGTGCCGAGGTGTTCGAGCTGCCTTTGCTGGTGGCCAAGGAATTTCCCGATGAGCCGCCGGGCGTGCAGCTTTCGGTGCGCTTTCTCAAGCAACAGCACGTGTGCCCGATTGGTGAAGATGAAGCCCACGTCGATCTGTTGGTGGCCGATCCGGCTGATGATTACCCGGCCGATGCCGTGCGCATGGCGACCGGACGCGAGGTGCGGATCAAGGTGGGTCTGCGTTCGGAAATCGACGATCTGATCGAGCGCTATTACGGCAGTGGTCGTTCGGCCATGGGTACCATCGTCGAGGATCTGGGCGATGGCGCGGAAACCCACGACGAGGACGATGTCGAGCACCTGCGCGATCTGGCCTCGGAAGCGCCGGTGATCCGCCTGGTGAACCTGATCATCCAGCGTGCGGTCGAGCAACGCACTTCGGATATCCATATCGAGCCCTTCGAAAACCGCCTCAAGGTGCGTTATCGCATCGATGGTGTGCTGGAAGAGGCCGAATCCCCGCCGGCCAACCTCACCGCTGCGGTGATTTCCCGTATCAAGATCATGGCCAAGCTCAATATCGCCGAGCGCCGCCTGCCCCAGGACGGGCGCATCATGATCCGGGTGCAGGGCAAGGAGCTGGATCTACGCGTTTCCACCGTGCCAACCGCCCACGGCGAATCGGTGGTGATGCGTATCCTGGACCGTGAATCCATCGTCTTCGACTTCAAGAAGTTGGGATTCACCGACGAATTTCTGTCCGACTTCCTGAAAGTGCTGGAGCTGCCGCACGGCATCCTGCTGGTCACCGGCCCGACCGGCTCGGGCAAGACCACGA
>CAYRJS010000401.1:0-2402 GCA_964424535.1 uncultured Aquimonas sp. | reverse complement strand
TCGCGAAATTAAATCCACTGCAGAACCAATCCACGTAGATACACCTTCAGGGCCACATCCATTACCTTCCCACCCAGGATCAAATGAAGGCACACTTGGCTGAGTATTACCACAGTCCGCAGGCCTCTTGGCTCTAAGCGCACTACAGAATGCAGGCTTGCCCAACCCGCCGCCTTCCCCTTGCGGAAGATGGTTTGTATTCCCTCCCTGAGGATCAGAGATAAGAGAATCAATAATAAAGGAGCATTGACTGCTATAGCAGACTGCTTGACCTGACCCAAAAGTATACGCATGAACTTGTATTGGCGGCAATGTCGATTGCCCATTGCAGATGGTACAAACGAACAGGAGACTGGCAAACAGGAAAAACCTTGTCATTGAAGACCATCCAAGTTAAATTAACGGTGAATGAATTGTAATTTTTTTTTTGTTACACATGTCAACGCTTGCCCTCACTACTACCCACTCACTCCAGTGTCCTGAGGCACATATGAATATCCAGTTCCAGATCCACCCTTCTTCCCACGGCAAGTCCGAGGCCGAACGTGCCGACATCCTGGCCAATCCGGGTTTTGGCCGCTACTTCACCGATCATATGGTCGCCATCGACTGGGATACCGACCGTGACTGGCACAACGCCCAGGTCCGGCCCTACGGCCCGTTGTCGCTGGACCCGGCTTCGGCCGTGCTCCACTACGCCCAGGAAATCTTCGAGGGTTTGAAGGCGTTTCGTCATGCCGACGGTTCGGTTTGGTCGTTCCGACCCGAAGCCAATGGCCAGCGCCTGCAGCGTTCGGCCCGACGCCTGGCCCTGCCGGAATTGCCGGTGGATACCTTTGTCGATTCGATCCGTGAACTGGTCAAGGTCGATGCCGCCTGGGTACCCTCGGGCGGAGAATCCAGTCTGTACCTGCGCCCGTTCATGATCGCCAACGAGAACTTCCTGGGCGTGCGTGCAGCCCAGAAAGTGGCCTATTACGTCATCGCCAGCCCGGTCGGGGCGTACTTCAAGGGCGGCGTCAAGCCGGTTGCGATCTGGCTGACCCGCGACTACAGCCGCGCCGGCCACGGTGGCACTGGCGCGGCCAAGTGCGGTGGCAACTATGCCTCCTCCCTGATCGCGCAAAAGGAAGCCGCCGCCAATGGCTGCTCGCAGGTGCTGTTCCTGGATTCGCGGGAAATGCGCTATCTGGAAGAACTGGGCGGCATGAACGTGTTTCTGGTGCAGAAAGACGGCAGCGTGATCACCCCGGAACTGTCCGGCAGCATCCTGGAAGGCATCACCCGCCTGTCGGTGATCCAGTTGCTGCGTGATCGCGGCATCAGCGTGACCGAGCGCAAGATCGAGGTCAGCGAATGGATCGATGGCATGGCTTCGGGCCAGATCACCGAAACCTTTGCCTGCGGCACCGCCGCCAGCATCTCCCCGATCGGCCAACTCAAGGGCAAGGATTTTTCCGTGGGCGATATCGATGCCCCAGCCGGTGAGCTGACGATGTCGATTCGTGCCGAACTGCTCGATATCCAGTACGGTCGCACTCCGGATCGGCATGGCTGGCTGACCCGTCTGGTCTGATTCCTCTCCCCATGCGCTATTGACAGCGGCCCGATCGGAATCCCGGTCGGGCCGCTGTCGTTGCGGTCGGCCCGCGGCAAGATTCAAACTTCGCCGGGCTAACATGCTTCAATAGGCCGCGGCCCAGTCCGCAGCCGTCGATCTTCAGGAAAGCCGCATGCCCCAAGCCAGCCCCGACACCCTCGCCGTGCGTCGCAACCACACCTTTGATGAATTGGCCATCGGCGACAGCGCCAGTATCGAGCGCATCCTGTCGTCCGAGGATATCCAGGCCTTCGCCATTTTGTCCGACGACACCGGCGACGCGCCAGCAGGCACGAGTGCTTGCAGCACATGGGCCACGGCACTGATCGGTCGGCTGATCGATACCCGTCTGCCTGGAGCAGGCACGGTGCATCTGGGGCAAAGCTTGAACCAGCACGCGCCGATGCAGGCCGGTGACCATTTGCGCATCAGCGTCAGCGTCGCCGCGCGGGATCCTGCAACCCGTCAGGTGGTGCTGGACTGCGCCTGCATCAATCAGGAGGGTGTCTGCGTCATCGATGGTCAGATCCGGGTGATCGCACCCAGCGAACGCATCGAACGCCCACGCGCCAGCCTGCCGCGCCTCCAGCCTGATGCCAATGGCAACGACGGCGTTGCCCGCTTGCTGGCACATGTGGCCAAGCTGGAACCGATCCGGGTTGCCGTGGTGCACCCTTGCGATGCCCTGAGCCTGGAAGGTGCGCTTGATGCCCGCAACAAAGGCCTGATCGTGCCGGTGCTGGTGGCGCCACGGGCGCGACTGGAGGCCGTGGCGGCGCAAATCGGCGTGGATCTTGCCGGC
>CAYRJS010000400.1:0-2405 GCA_964424535.1 uncultured Aquimonas sp. | reverse complement strand
AAACAGCCCGGCAAATGGATGCCTGGGCCAGTTGTCGTCCCAACTTCATCGACTACCTGAAACTGGAGGTCTGACCGTGACCAGCCCTGCTGAAAAACCTGAAACACCCAATCGTGAAACGGCTTTTGTCGCTGCCACCATCCAGCGCTGTCAGGAAGACAAGGGTCTCGCCGCACGCCTGCGCCGCGCCGACAACCCGGCTACCGAATACCAGAGCTGGGAATGGCTGGCACAAAAGCCGTGGAGCGTTGATCTGGAAAAGCCATGGGAACGCTTGCCGTATGCAACGATCGTTGCTGCCATCGCGCGCGCAAAACCGAATGCCAATGGATCACTGCGCCTCGGTCACGCCATCAGTGAAAGCTTCAGAACCGATCCCAACCGCGAACAGGCCAAGGCCCGCCTGCGCCGGCTGCTGGCCTGCAATGACACCGCCGAAGCCTGCCGCATCCTGCGCCCTACCCTGAAGCTGATCGAAAGCCGCGTGGCGCAATCGCTGGATTACAGCCGTGTGTTGAAGCAGTTGCGCAGCTTTCACTACGACGCCGAACGCATCCGCGCCCAATGGGCACAGGAGTTCTACCGTCAACCCACCACGGAGGAAACGTCCGCATGAACATGATTGCCAGTGTGCTGCGTCTGGATCGCCCGGCGATTCAGGCCCTGCGCATCACCGATCCCTATTCGCTGCATCGCGTGGTCTACAGCCTGTATGACGATGTTCGCGACGAAACCACCAAAGCAGGAAGCGAAACCAGCGGCATCCTTTTTGCCGACCAGGGCGGCGACATTCGTGGGCGCAACATCCTGCTGCTTGCCAACCGCCCACCGCAAGACCATGTAGGCGGGCGCTGGGGCAAAGTGGAGAGTCAGCATATCCCGGCGGGCTTTCTTGACCACGACCACTACCGCTTCCAGGTCACGGTCAACCCGACGCGACGCAACAACGCCAGCCGCAAGCTCATGCCAGTGAAAGGGCGCGACGAAATTGCTGCATGGTTCGCCGAACGTGCACCGACCAGCTGGGGCTTCCACATCGACACCCGCCACCTGCAGGTGGATCGGGTTCAGGTGCAACGCTTCAAGGACAAGCACCAGCATCCGGTGACCCTGGCTCAGGCCCATGTACAGGGCGTGTTGAAAGTAGCCGAACGCGAACAGTTCACCAACAGCTTCCAGCAGGGCATTGGCCGAGGTCGCACCTTCGGCTGTGGCCTGCTGCAGATCATCCCTCTTGACCCTTCTTCCCTTGCCTGAAAAGGAGCATTCATCATGTCCAATGCATTCACCAACACCCGCATCGAGTATCACATCCTGCAGTCCTTCCCCGTCACCTGCCTCAACCGTGACGACGTCGGTGCCCCCAAATCCGCCATCGTCGGTGGCGTGTCCCGCGCCCGCGTCAGCTCCCAGTGCTGGAAGCGGCAGGTACGACTGGCCCTGCATGAAAGTAACTTCCCCATGGGAACACGGACCCGCCACATCACGGATATCGTGGCTGAAGCGTGTGAGGAAAACGGTGCCAGCCACGAACAGGCCATTGCATGTGGGCAAGCCATCGAATCCGCCTTCATCAAGGAAAACAAGAAGAAAGCAAAGAAGTCCACTGGTGATCAGGATGAAGGGGAGAATGAAGCCGCCAATGAGACCCTGGTGTTCTTCAGCCCGGCCGAACTGAAGACGATTGCGTCCAGGTTGAAGGAACTCCGTTTCGATGCCAGCAAGTTTCTAACTGGCAAAAAACCGGAAGACCAGGCAAAACAAATTGGCGCACTATTAAAGGAGGACAAGGACAAAAAGGCGCTCGATGCGCTCGACATAGCCCTCTTTGGGCGCATGGTCGCCAAGGCGCCAGACATGAACGTCGAGGCCGCGGCCTCCTTCGCGCATGCCATTTCCACGCACAAGGTCAGCAACGAGGTGGAATTCTTCTCCGCACTGGATGACCTGCAGAAAGATCCCGGTGCCGCCCACATGGGCAGCCTGGAATACAACTCCGCCACCTACTACCGCTACATCTCGCTGGACCTCGGCCAGCTGGCGCAAACCATTGGCGCAGGTCAGGTAAAGGCTGCGGTCGACGCCTTCACCAAGGCGCTCTTCATGGCCCGGCCCGCAGCACGCCAAGCCACCCAGTCCGGCGCCAGCTCGTGGGATTTCGCCCGCGTGTTTGTTCGTAGGGGGCAGCGCATCCAGGCCTCCTTCGAGGAGCCTGTCCAAAAGGCGCAAGGCGGCGGCTTCTCCAAGCCGAGCGTCGAGGCACTCAAGACCTGGTCCGACAAGCACGAGAAACTCTGGGGCTCGCTTTACGGCAAGGTCGCGGCCTGCGACTACGGCGAGGATGACAACTTCAGCATCGACGACCTGATCGCCTGCCTGCTGAAGGCCATCTCGGCACCGCAGGC
>CAYRJS010000399.1:0-2419 GCA_964424535.1 uncultured Aquimonas sp. | reverse complement strand
TAGGCGCTCACTCGCTGCGGTCCAGCTCTTCATCGAGAACCTGCGCCACGCTCTTGCTGGACACCTTGCCTGCTTGGCCCGCCTGGATACGGGCAGCAAGCAATGACTTCAATTCCTGCCAGGCCGCATCACCGCCGGTATCGGCAGGAAACAGCCGCTCCAACGCGAATTGCCGGATGGTCTTGCCTTGCAGCGCGGCCATTATCTTCAGGCTCTGATGCTGCTCATCGCTGATATCAATGGTCAAACGGCTCATGCAGTGCTCCTCGGGTTGCAGAAACCCACATTACCAGATACCCACATTCCGACGTGGTCGGCCCGGTCTTCTGGTGTTGGGGTTCGCATGTACTCACCGCCAACCTATGCAAGCCGGCCTGTACCGCCCACCGCATCTTCGGTAGGAGCGCACATCGAAGATGGGCGCGATTTCCTGATCCAGCCAAACCGCATAGGTCGGGCTGAGCGCAGAGATGCCCGACAGCAGAACTGGAGTCAGGTGCGACGACAGACAGATATGGCTTTGACCCCATATGATCTTCAATCCATAATTGCCACATGACCTGGACAGTCCTGTTCCATGACGCCTTCCACTTGGAGTTCTGCGATCTGGCGGAAGAACTGCAAGACGAGTTGCTGGCGCATGCGCATTTGTTGGCCGAGTTCGGCCCGAACCTCGGGCGTCCCTCTGTCGATACGCTCAAGGATTCGCGCCACCGCAACATGAAGGAGTTGCGCTTCTCATGGCATGGTCAGGCGTGGCGGAGAGCATGCGCTTTTGATCCGGAACGCCAGGCCGTCCTGCTTGTAGGCGGCAACAAGGGCGGTGCCGACCAGCGCAGGTTCTACAAACATCTGATCCAGGTGGCCGACCAGCGTTACGACGCGCACCTGACAGCACTGGCCCAACAGGGCAAGGAGGCTCGACATGGCAAAAAAACTCGATGACATCATGGCCGCAATGCCGAAAGAACGCCGCCAGCGGGTGGAAGATCGCGCCATGGAACTGGCCACGCTGAAAGACCTGCGCCGGGCTGCGCAGCAGACCCAGGAGCAATTGGCAGCCACCCTTGGCGTCCGTCAGGACACCATCTCACGCTTGGAAAAGCGCAGTGACATGCTGCTCTCAACCCTGCGCCACTACGTGGAAGGCATGGGTGGCAGGCTCGATCTCGTAGCGCAGTTCCCCAACCGGCCGCCGGTGGTGATACAGCACCTGGGCGTCAACGAAACCACACCTGACACTTGATGTCCGATGGGCATGCAGTGCCCCACATTCGACAACGCCCAACCCATGCAGCACCCCGTAGGTCGGATCAAGCGCAGCGGATCCGACATATACGCGCCAGACGCCACCGCACCCAGCCACGCCTCACCAACCGCTTTTTGTAGGAGCGGGCTTGCCCGCGATGTGGCTATCCCTTCAACACCAACCATCCATCGCGGGCAAGCCCGCTCCCACGAAAGCGAAACCACCCCACCATCCGCCCATCCGCGTCACAATGTGACATATCACGACACTCACCTGTCTGGACCCCAAACGTCACTGTGTGACCTCCATCACTCGCCGCTTCTCCATACGCGTCCTGCGGTCTGTCACAACTGTGAACTGCCACATGCTTCCCCGGCAGCAGCACATGCAAAACCGCCGTTGGCACGCTTCCTGCTACATTGATCCCGCCGGTGCAACGTCTGGCCTCCCGGCCAAGGACAAGGCGCAAGAGCCAGTCCGAGCACCCAGGCAGTTAGCTAACCTATCCATATGTTTTTCTAGAGGAAATTTCCCATGAAAAAGACCATCCAGAAGGGCTTTACCCTGATCGAACTGATGATCGTGATCGCGATCATCGGCATCCTGGCCGCCATCGCGCTGCCGGCATATCAGGACTACGTGATCCGCACCAAGGTGTCCGAAGGCTTGGTGCTGGCCAGCTCTGCCCGCACCGCTGTGGCTGAAACTTTTGCCACCCGCAACTCCGGTACCGTTGTGGCTTATGCTGGTACTGGTACTGCTCCGGCAGCCTCGTATGGCTATGAGTACACCGCCGGCGTTAACGTGGCCTCGATCGCTATCGCTGCCATTAATGACGTGACTGCTCCGGCAGCCAACGAAGGTCGTATCACTGTGACCTATGCTGGCCAGCTTGCCACGGCGTTGACTGCTCCGATCCTGCTGACTCCGGGCAGCGGTGTTGTGGACGCAGGCACTGGTTTGCCGACGGGTCCGCTGGTCGTGGGTGCCCCCGTGGTTTGGGGTTGCTCGATTGGCGCCGCAGCGGCATTCAAGTACGTGCCAGCCAACTGCCGCTTCTGATCGGGTAACCGCCTGCTGTCGGGTTCACACCCGCCAGCAGGCAACGATCCATCAAGCCGCCTTGTATCATGCAAGGCGGCTTTTTGTTGTGTGGAATAAGGTGGAGTG
>CAYRJS010000398.1:0-2424 GCA_964424535.1 uncultured Aquimonas sp. | reverse complement strand
GTTGGCGCCATCCATGCCCAGCAGCCACTTGTGGGTGCCATCCACAGAAGGCTTGTTGAAGATCACCTTGGGCGGCACCACTTCGGCCCGCTCCTGCAGCTTGACTCGCAAGTCCTTGCCCAGGTCGGTCATGGCTTCGAAGTCATCGACGTGCCGGTGGTAGATCCACTTCATCACCTGGTGCGCACGAAAGCGCTTCTCGCCGAGCTCCTCGACGAAGAAACGTTCCAGCCCGATGCGATCAAGCCCAAGCAGATTCAGTTTGGCACCTCGTTCCTGCATGGCAATCAGCGCGGGCAAAGATCCGTGGAAGCAAAGAAATAGGCGATTTCGATGGCGGCGTTTTCAGCGCTGTCCGAGCCATGCACGGCGTTGGCATCGATCGATTCGGCGAAATCGGCACGAATGGTGCCGGCAGCCGCTTCCTTCGGATTGGTGGCGCCCATCAGCTCGCGGTTTTTCGCAATGGCGCCCTCGCCTTCCAGAACCTGGATCGAGACCGGACCGGAAATCATGAATTCCACCAGCGCGGCGAAGAAGGGCCGCTCGCGGTGGACTGCGTAAAAACCTTCGGCTTGCTGGCGGGTCAGATGGGCCATCTTCAAGCCCACGATACGCAGGCCGGCGTTTTCAAAACGCGAGAGGATGGCGCCGACGGCATTCTTGGCCACGGCATCGGGTTTGATGATCGAAAGGGTGCGCTCCAGCGCCATTGAGGTTCTCCGGTAAATCGTTCAGAAGCCATGACGCAGGCTTGGCCGCGTACATTGGCAGAGACATGGCCCCTTAGTGTAACACTACAAAGCCATGTTGAAACCGTGATTTACGCAACCCTCTGCAAGTTTCGCATGCATATGCGCTGCGGGTTTCCTGCGACACGCCGTGAAGCCGGGTTTGACGCCCTGCACAAGCCCGATTAGGATGAATCAAACAAACGTTTGATCTGTGCTGATCCACGACCATGTCACAACGGCTTTCAACTCGAAAACGCATCCTCGATACGGCCGAGGTGTTGTTTGCCGAACATGGTTTTGCCGCCACTTCCCTGCGTCAGGTTACCGGCCATGCCGAGGTCAATCTGGCCGCGGTCAACTACCACTTCGGATCCAAGGACAACCTGGTGACAGAGGTGTTTCGTCGACGCATGGATGCAATGAGCCAGACTCGCCTGGAACGCCTGCATCAGGCCCGCGAACAATCCCCTGGTGAACTTGAGCCGATCCTGCGTGCTTTTGTTGAACCGGCATTGGCCATGAGCCTGGAGCGTGATGGCGGTGCTTCCTTCGTGCGCGTGATGGCGCGCGCCTATGCCGAACAAAACGAGCATCTGCGGCGCTTTCTTTCCGACAACTACGGTCACGTCCTGCGGGAATTCTCCCGGGCCCTGGCCGAAACCCTGCCCCACCTCGACAAGTCGACGCTGTACTGGCGGCTCGACTTTCTGGCCGGCGCCCTGACCTACGCCATGGCCGATTTCGGCCTGCTGCGCCGGGATGGCGGCACCGATGAAATCAACCACTGTGCCCGCGCGGCCCGGGAGCTGGTGGCCTTTACCGCTGCCGGCCTGCGCGCAGCCTGAATTCAACCCTGTCCACTGGAGTCACACCATGTCGCAACTTCGAATCCGCAAGGTCGCCGTGCTGGGAGCCGGCGTCATGGGCGCGCAGATCGCCGCCCATCTGGTCAACGCCGGGGTCGATACCGTGCTGTTTGACCTGGCCGCCAAGGACGGCCCGCCCAATGGCATCGTCACCAAGGCCATCGCCAATCTGGGCAAGCTGTCACCGGCCCCCTTGGCTTCTAAATCCCTGACCGGTTCCATTACGCCCGCCAACTACGATCAGAACCTGGATCTGCTCGATGGCTGTGATCTCATCATCGAAGCCATTGCCGAGCGCATGGACTGGAAAAAGTCCCTCTACGACCGGATCCACGACCATATCGCCCCGCACGCCATCATCGCCAGCAATACCTCGGGTCTGTCGATCAATGGCCTGGCCGAAGCCCTGCCGGAATCGCTGCATACCCGTTTTTGCGGTCTGCACTTCTTCAACCCACCCCGCTACATGCACCTGGCCGAGTTGATCCCGTGTCGCAAGACTTCACGTGAAGTCCTTGAAGGACTTGAAACTTTTCTGACCACGACCCTGGGCAAGGGCGTGGTATACGCCAAGGACACGCCGAATTTCATCGGCAACCGCATCGGCGTGTTTTCCATCCTGTCCACCATGCACCACACCGCCGCCTTCGGTCTGGGCTTTGATGAAGCCGATGCCCTGACCGGGCCTCTGCTGGGCCGACCCAAGTCGGCCACCTATCGCACCGCCGATGTCGTTGGTCTGGACACCATGGCCCACGTCATCAAGACCATGGCCGACACCTTGCCCGATGATCCCTGGCATGAGTATTTCAAATCGCCCGCCT
>CAYRJS010000397.1:0-2426 GCA_964424535.1 uncultured Aquimonas sp. | reverse complement strand
CCCTGGTGGCGCAAGCCGACGGCAGTCTGAGAGGCACATCGGCGGTGGCCGAGCCGCATTCTTTCGATATCGAAGTCGAGTTGCGTCTGGGTGCACGTGCAGCGCAGTGGAACTACGCAAGCTACGAGAACCGCACCGAAATTCCCGCCGCCATCGCCGCAGCCGCTGGCGTGCGCGTGGCCCCGGCCGGACCGGCCACCCTGGCCGATGAACATGAGGTTCAGGGCCTGCTGATCCCCATCGACGACCGCACCGCGCGCGTGACGGCGCGCTGGCCCGGTCCGATCCGCACATTGGAAGCCAATGTCGGCGACCGTGTGCGCGTCGGTCAAACCCTGGCGCAAATAGACAGCAACCAGAGCCTGGGTCGCTATACCGTGACTTCACCCATCGCCGGCGTGGTAATGGCGCGCAGTGCGACCTTGGGCATGAATGCAGGCGAATCCGGCCCACTATTCGAGATCGCCGATCTGTCCGAACTGTGGGTGGACCTGCATCTGTTCGGCAACGACGCCAACCACATCACCGCCGGTGCCCCGCTCACGGTGACCCGCCTTGGCGACGGTATCAGCACGCGTACCACGCTGGAACGCGTATTGCCGGGCGTGGCCACGGTCAGCCAGAGCACGGTGGCACGCGCCGTCGTGCGCAATGAGGACGGTGCCTGGCGCCCAGGGGCTGCGGTCAAGGGCCGCATCACCGTGGCCCAGCGCGAAGTGGCGCTGGCAGTACCGCTGACTGCGCTGCAGGAGATGGGTGGACGCCCCGTGGTTTTCATCCGCATCGACGACAGCTACGAAGCCCGCCCACTCACCCTGGGCGAACGCGATGCGCAGCAGGTTGAAGTGCTGGCAGGGCTTGCTCCCGGTGATCCGGTGGTGGTCGAACAAAGCTACCTGATCAAGGCCGATATCGAAAAAGCGGGGGCCGCGCATGAGCACTAAAGCCAGTGCCGCTTGGTTGGCGAAAGAATTTCGGGTCGTTATTCCGGTGAATGGTCTGCGATCAATGTGCGCTTGGTTGGAAGGCGGTCATATCCTTCCCTCAGCAAGATCAAGATGGATCCCAGCCTTCGCTGGGATGACGGAACGGGACTTTGCCGTTGTCCGAACTGTATTGGGCCTGGTGCTAACGCACTGCTCCGACTTTGACCATTCCCTCGGGATAACGTCATCCCAGCGAAGGCTGGGATCCAGTTTTTTCACGGCAGGAATAGGCCGAACCTGGGATTCTGACCAAGCACACGTCAAGAACCAGCTCTCCGCTGGAAGGGCGGTGCTCTAAATGAACACGATCAACACTGGATCGGGTGCCCTGGAGCGCCTGGTCGGCTTCGCCATCGCCCATCGCTGGCTGATGCTGGCCCTGACCCTGGCGATGGCGGCCACGGGCGTGTGGAGTTTTCGCCACCTGCCGATCGACGCCACACCCGATATCACCAATGTGCAGGTGCAGATCAACACCGAGGCTCCGGGCTATTCACCGCTGGAGGCCGAGCAGCGGGTTACATTTCCCATCGAAACCGCGCTCGCGGGTCTGCCGGGGCTCGATCACACTCGTTCGCTTTCGCGTTACGGCCTGTCGCAGATCACCGCCGTATTCGAGGACGGCACCGACATCTACTTCGCCCGCCAGCAGGTGGCTGAACGCATCGCCCAGGTGAGCTCCCAGCTGCCTGATGGCCTGGAACCGCAGATGGGTCCGATTGCCACCGGCATGGGCGAGATCTTCATGTACACGGTGGACGCCGATCCCGAAGCGCGCAGGCCGGACGGCCAGCCCTACACCGCCACCGACCTGCGCACCCTGCAGGATTGGGTGGTACGCCCGCAGTTGCGCAATGCGCCCGGAGTGACCGAGGTCAACACCATCGGCGGTTTCGCCCGGCAGATCCATATCATCCCGGATCCAGCGCGCCTGGTCGCCTTCGGCTTCACCCTGCGCGATGTCGTGGACGCGGTGGCGGCTAACAACCGCAACCTCGGCGCCGGCTATATCGAGCGCACCGGCCAGCAGTTTCTGGTGCGCTCGCCGGGACAGGTGGAGAGCCTGGAGGATATTGGCACGATCGTGCTGGACCGTCGCGCCGGAGTACCGATCCGGGTGCGCGACGTGGCCAGCGTGGGCGAAGGTCCAGAGCTGCGCACGGGCGCGGCTACCCAGAACGGTCACGAGGTGGTGCTGGGCACGGTATTCATGCTGATCGGGGCCAATAGCCGCGAGGTGGCGCAGGCTTCGGCCGCGCGTCTGGCCGAGGTCAACCGCAGCCTGCCGCCGGGCGTAAGCGCGACCCCGGTGTACGACCGCACCGCGCTGGTAGACCGCACCATCGCCACCGTTGCGCGCAATCTGGGGGAAGGTGCGCTGCTGGTGATCGCGGTGCTGTTCGCCCTGCTGGGCAACCTGCGTGCGGCCCTGATTACTGC
>CAYRJS010000396.1:0-2433 GCA_964424535.1 uncultured Aquimonas sp. | reverse complement strand
GCCAACTGACCGATGTCACCGGCACCGGCAAACACCACCAGATCGCCGTCACGGGCAATGGCTTCCAGCGCGGCCAGCAGTTGCGAGGGGTGTTCCACCAGTACCGGATCGACCCGCCCTCGGGCCCGGATGGCACGGGCCAGAGCGCGGGCGTCGGCTCCGGGAATGGGGCTTTCACCAGCCGGATAGACTTCGGTCAACAACACCGCATCGAGCTCGGACAACACGGCGGCAAAATCATCGAGCAAATCCCGCGTGCGGCTGTACCGGTGGGGCTGGAAGGCCACCACCAGGCGCCGGTCCGGCCAGCCGGCACGGGCCGCAGCAAAAGTTGCAGCCAGTTCCCGGGGATGGTGGCCATAGTCGTCCACCACCAAAATCCTGGCGCCTTGATCCAGTTGCAGTTCGCCCAGCAGGTTGAAGCGGCGACCGATGCCCTGGAAGGTCTCCAGCGCCGCCACGATGCGGGCAACATCCACACCCAATTGCCAACCCACGGCAGCAGCGGCCAAGGCGTTTTAAACGTTGTGCCGGCCCGGCAGGCGCAGATTGACCGTGTGCGGGGCCGTATCGGGCAGATGCAGGACAAAATCCGTACGCAGACCGTGTTGTCGCACCTGCGTGGCGCGCACCTGGGCATCCTCGGCAAAACCATAGGTAACCTGGTGCCTGGGCACGACATCGGCCAGCGCCCGCACCCGTTCATCATCGATGCACAGCACTGCCAGGCCATAGAACGGCAGGCGATAGAGGAACTCGGCAAACGCCGCCTGCATGCGCTCGAAGTCGCCGCCATAATTTTCCAGATGATCGGCGTCGATATTGGTGATGACCGCGATCATCGGGGTCAGGCGCAGGAAGGAGCCATCGCTTTCATCAGCTTCGGCCACCAGCCAGTCGCCATCACCCAGACCGGCGTTGGCACCGGCGGCCAGCAACTGGCCACCAATCACGAA
This sequence comes from uncultured Aquimonas sp., assembly GCA_964424535.1. GTDB lineage: Bacteria > Pseudomonadota > Gammaproteobacteria > Xanthomonadales > Xanthomonadaceae > Denitratimonas. The sequence goes on along the minus strand of CAYRJS010000396.1, from coordinate 1,477 downwards.
AGTCGGATCCAGTCCGGCCTCGCTCAGCACGCTGGCAGTCAGGCTGGTGGTGGTGGTCTTGCCGTGGGTACCGGCCACGGCGATGCCACGGCGAAAGCGCATCAATTCGGCCAGCATTTCGGCCCGAGGCACGATCGGAATGCGCTGGGCCCGGGCTGCGATGACCTCTGGATTATCCGGGCCGATGGCACTGGAGAGCACCACCACATCGGCGCCCTCGACATGGGCCGCATCGTGGCCGAAATATACCGTCGCACCCGCGGCCAGCAGGCGACCGGTGGCACGTGAGGGCTTCAGATCCGAACCGGTGACGGTGTAATCCAGGGTTCGTAGTACCTCGGCGATGCCGCTCATCCCGGCGCCGCCGATACCCACAAAGTGGATATGGCGAAAGGCGCGGGCAAAGTCGACGTCCTGATACAGCCGGTTCATGTGCTTGCCTCCGCCATGATGGCCTCAACCACCTGCGCCGTAGCCTCGGGTCGGGCCAGGGCGCGCGCGACCTGCGCCTGCTGCAAGCGCAAGGCCGGCGCCTGGGCCAGCCTGGCGATGGCCTGTCCCAGCCGCTCGGCAAAACCCTCGCCTTCGGGCACATTGCTGGCCGCACCTTCGCGGACCAGATATTCGGCATTGAAATGCTGGTGGTTGTCGGCAGCGCTGGGCAGGGGCACCAACACGCTGGCCAGGCCCGCCGCGCAGATTTCCGCCAAGGTCAGGGCACCGGCGCGGCACACCACCAGATCGGCCCAGGCATAGGCTTGGGCCATGTCCTGGATAAAGGGTTCGATCCGCCCCTGGATGCCTGCTTGCTGGTAGGCCGCTGCGGTCGCCGGCCGTTGATCGCGGCCACACTGATGCAGGACATCCAGATCCAGCGCCTGCATCGCCAAGGCTTGCGGTACCCCGAGATTGAGGGCGCGGGCGCCCTGGCTCCCGCCCAGCACCAGAACCCGCACGGCACCCACACGATTCTGCAGTCGAGTCGCCGGTGGCGGCAAGGCAGCAATTTCAGGACGTACTGGATTGCCGACCAAACGCACCCGTGGGCGCGCGGCAAAAGCTTCCGGGAAGGCCGTAAGCACGCCCCGCGCCATGCGCGCCAGGACCCGGTTGGTCAATCCTGGACGACTGTTTTGTTCGTGCACCAGCAAAGGCAGGCGCAACAACCACGCCGCCAGGCCACCCGGGCCGGCAGCAAACCCGCCAAAGCTGATCACTGCCCGAGGCCGGCTACGGCGCAGGATCGATACCGCCTGCCACACTGCCCGCAGCAAGCGCACCGGGGCTGCCAGCAGGGTCGTCAAGCCCTTGCCGCGCAAAGCGGCGATATCAATTTCTTCCAGGGCAAAACCATGGGCCGGAACCAGTTGCGTTTCCATGCGTCCGCGCGCCCCGATCCACAACACGGGAATGTCACGCGCATGCAAGGCGGTGGCCACGGCCAGACCGGGGAACACATGGCCCCCGGTTCCGCCGG
>CAYRJS010000395.1:0-2437 GCA_964424535.1 uncultured Aquimonas sp. | reverse complement strand
GGTCGTGAACGTGCTGATAGAGCGCTGTGCCCAACATCAACAACTGTGGGCGGCGACTGGCAACACGGCGTTCGCGGTAGCCTTGAGCGGCCATCGTTGCGTCGTAGGCTCCGGGGCCGGCTCGCCGCAGCTCACGCGACAAGGTAGACGGTGAACGACCCAGCCGACGTGCAATCGAACGCAGACTACTGTCGTTCTGGTGCTCGATCATGATCACGGCACGTTCTTCAGGACTCAGGTGATGATAGATTCTGGGCATGGCAACACCGTGGGTTCGGGGTGTTGCACTTGCAAGTTGAGTTTAAGCTGCGTCTATCACTAGTTCTATGGTTGACGAGAACATGAAACCCCCATATCTTGTGCTGGTCGGTACCTGACCACCTTCGATGAGGGGTCCGGTTCAAAAGGGAATCCGGTGCAAATCCGGAACTGCCCCGCAGCGGTAAGTGGAAACGAACGATCCTAAAAGCACTGGGTGCAAGCCTGGGAAGCGGGATCTAGTAGGTGGAGGCAACTCCGTGCCCACGAAGTCCGAAGACCTGCCGACACGCCGCTGGCCCTGGTGCCATCGGTGCGGGTGACCGCTTCCGCGGGGAAGCGCGTTGCGTTGCCGGCTTTGTGCCCGGCGCGTACGCCTTGACCGTGGCAGCACACCCCTTGGCCCTGCGCGAGGGAGCGGGAGAATGGTCAAGAAACCGCGCAAGCGGTTTCCCTTCGGGGACGTATCCATGTTGCAAACCATCATCAAGCGTGACGGCCGCGTCGAGCCGTTCACTCCTTCCAAACTCAATCAATGGGGCCAATGGGCCGCCCAGACGCTGGGTGACGCCGTGGACTGGCCGTCGGCGGTGCTGGAAACGGTTTCGGCGATGCCGGAAACGTCCAGTTCGCGTGAACTGCAGCAGCAGTTGATCCGCACCTGCCTGGATTTTGATACTTGGTCTTACAACCGCATGGCCGGACGGCTGTATGCCACTTTGATCCGCAAGGATCTGTATGGCCATGACCGGCCCACGGTTCTGGCCCTGCACCGCAGGTTGCAGGCGCTGGGCTTCATGGAGACGCTGGATTATTCCCAAGAGGAATACGCCCAGGTCGAAGCCCTGATCGATCACGAGCGCGATTTCGAATACGCTCACTATCAGTTGCACACGCATCTGACCAAGTACGCCATCACCGACCGGGTGCGCGGCATCTGCCACGAATCCTCGCAGTTCATCTATATGCGCATGGCCATGGCGCTGGCGGTCGACCAGCCGCGCTCGCGGCGCATGCACGATGTCGAGCGCTTCTACGAGCACCTGTCGAAAAACCGCATCAACGCGCCCACGCCCAACCACGTCAATCTGGGTACGCCCTTGCGCGGCTATGCCAGTTGCTGCCTGTACACAGTGGCCGACAATGCCCGTTCGATCGCGGTCGGCAACCATATCGCCAACACCATGACCTACATGAGCGCGGGTATCGGTGCCCATCTGCAGACACGCTCGCTCAACGACCCGGTGCGGGGCGGGGTGATCCGTCACCAGGGCAAACTGCCCTATTACCGCGCCCTGGTGGCCGAGGTGAAGTCCAACCTGCAAAACGGCCGGGGCGGTGCCTGCACCACGTATTTTCCGATCTTCGACCCGGAGATCGACACCTTGCTGCGGCTCAAGAACCCGATGTCCACGGCTGATCGCAAGATCCGGGGCATGGATTACAGCTGGGGCGGCAACCGCTTTTTTGCCCGCAAGGTGGCCCGCAACGAGGACATCTTCCTGTTCAACTGCTATACCGCACCGGATCTGCAGGAAGCCCTGTACAGCGGCGATGAGGCCCGTTTCGAGGCCATCTACGAACGTTATGCCCGCGATGAGGCCTTCCCCAAGACCTGGGTCAATGCCCGCGAGCTGCTGATCACCGCCTGCAACGAATGGAACGAAACCGGGCGCATCTACGAGCACAACATCAGCGAGATGAACCGGCATACGCCGTTCAAGGACACCATCCACTCGTCCAACCTGTGCGCCGAAATCGCCCTGCCCACCGCGCCCTACAACCACATCACCGAACTGTACGCCGAGCGCGACATCAGCTTTGTCGAGGTCGAACTGGCCGATGGCCATCGCCAGACCTTGCCGGGTGATACCCAGATCAAAACTTCTCGCGGCCTGCTCTGGCCGGCGGATCTGGAAGCTGGCGATGCCATCAACGGGCAGCCGATCGAACGCATCGTGCGCCGTTCCGCGCCGGAAGTGGCGACCTGCAATCTGGCCGGCATCGTGGTCTCCAATATCGACAGCGAGGAGCAATACGCCGAGGTCGCCTATTACGCCCTGTTGATGATCGACAAGTGCATCCACCTGGCGCATTACGAATTGCCGCAGGTGGGCGTGACCAGTCGCAAGCGCCTGAACGCCGGTGTCGGCATCCTCGGCCTGGCCCATCTGATGGC
>CAYRJS010000394.1:0-2443 GCA_964424535.1 uncultured Aquimonas sp. | reverse complement strand
GCAATAACCGCTGTATTTTTGAGTACCGCTATCGGGATAGCGGCAACTTCAAGACCTATGGCCGCTTGCTGCTAGAAGGACAAGACAAAGAAGCTGAGGCAACCATTCGAGGCTATCTGGAATGGGACGATCAGTTTGTTGCCGAACAGGTGGGGATTCCGGCGCTATACAAGGAGCACTGGATATCCGTGGAAGACGGGCCGTCGGACTTGGATCACGCTTTCCACGAATTCGTCTGTCTGCGCGCGCCCGGGCCGGAGGAAAAAGACCTACCCACATGGGGCACGTTGGTGGAAATGATCAGACGGATGCGGTCCGCCGCTCAACGATGGGACGTACGGCTCTCGCCCAACTGTGATCTGTAGCACCACAGTAATTCATTAGGGAGGTCAGATTGCGCGGTCCTTGCCCCATCGACCGGGCAAACACAAACCCCACAAACAACAAAGGCGCGACCATCACGGCCGCGCCTTTGTCATCACAATGCGTGAAGGTGATGGGGCTTACTTCGCCGCCATCAGCGCCAGGGTGGTGTCGAGCATGCGGTTGGAGAAGCCCCACTCGTTGTCGTACCAGCTCAGCACCTTGATCAGGTTGCCATCCATCACGCGGGTCTGGGTGCTGTCGTAGACCGAGCTGCGGGCGTCGTGGTTGAAGTCGATCGACACCAGCGGCGCGGCGTTGAAGCCGAGGATGCCCTTGAGCGGGCCTTCGCTGGCGGCCTTCACCGCAGCGTCGATTTCTTCCTTGGTAGTGGCGCGCTTGGCGGTGAAAGTCAGGTCCACCACCGAGACGTTGATGGTGGGAACGCGCATGGCGAATCCATCGAGCTTACCGGCCAGTTCCGGCAGCACCAGACCCACGGCCTTGGCGGCGCCGGTGCTGGTGGGAATCTGGCTCATCGTGGCGCTGCGCGCGCGGCGCAGGTCGGAGTGGTAGACGTCGGTCAGCACCTGGTCGTTGGTGTAGGCGTGGATGGTGGTCATCAGGCCGTGCTCGATACCGATGCTGTCATTCAGCACCTTGGCCAGCGGTGCCAGGCAGTTGGTGGTGCACGAGGCGTTGGAAATGACGGTGTCGCTGGCCTTGAGCACGTCGTGGTTGACGCCGTAGACCACGGTGGCATCGACGTCGCTGCCGCCCGGTGCGGAGATGATGACTTTCTTGGCGCCGGCCTGCAGATGTGCCGAAGCCTTGGCCTTGCTGGTGAAGATGCCGGTGCATTCCAGCACCACGTCGACACCCAGTTCGCCCCATGGCAGCTTGGCCGGGTCGCGCTCGGCGCAGACCTTGATGCGGTCGCCCTTGACGATCAGGTCGCCGCCATCAACGGACACTTCGAACGGGAAATGGCCGTGCGCGGTGTCGTGGCGGGTCAGGTGGGCGTTGGTTTCGGCATCGCCCAGGTCGTTGATCGCGACCACCTGGATTTCGTGGGTGCGGTTGGCTTCGTACAGCGCACGCAGGATGTTGCGGCCGATGCGGCCATAACCATTGATCGCGACCTTGATTGCCATGACGGATGACACTCCTGGAAAAAGGGGATGGGGGAACCACAACGGCGCGCAGCGCACCGGGCCGCCCATTTTAGCAGCGCCAGCGGCACAACTCCCGTGCCGGGCGGCGGCAGGCGTGCTTCAGGCTGCGGGCGTACAGGTTGGCTTGCGGTGTGGATGAACCCTGGCCACGCGCAAAAAGAAGCCCCGCATCGCTGCGGGGCTTCGGGTGTTGCAGGTGTCGCGGGGGCGACGGCTGGATCAGAAATCCATGCCGCCCATGCCGCCCATGCCACCGCCGCCCGGCATGGCCGGCTCTTCCTTCTTCGGCAGTTCGGCCACGACCACTTCGGTCGTGATCGCAAGGCCGGCGACGGAAGCGGCGTGCTGCAGGGCCGAGCGGGTCACCTTGGTCGGGTCCAGGATGCCCATGGCGATCATGTCGCCGAACTCGCCGGTGGCGGCGTTGTAGCCGTAGCTGCCTTCGCCGTCCTTGACGTTGGCCACGATCACGCTCGGTTCTTCACCGGCGTTGGCCACGATGGCGCGCAGCGGGGCTTCCAGCGCACGGCGGGTGATGGCGATGCCCAGGTTCTGGTCTTCGTTGATGCCCTTCAGGCCTTCGATCGCCTTCAGCGAGCGGATCAGCGCCACGCCACCGCCGGGGACCACGCCTTCTTCCACCGCTGCACGGGTGGCGTGCAGGGCGTCTTCAACGCGGGCCTTCTTTTCCTTCATTTCCACCTCGGTGGCAGCGCCAACCTTGATCACTGCCACACCGCCGGCCAGCTTGGCCACGCGTTCCTGCAGCTTCTCGCGGTCGTAGTCCGAAGAGGTTTCCTCGATCTGCGCCTTGATCTGGCCGATGCGCGACTGGATCAGCTCGGCTTCGCCAGCGCCGTCGATGATGGTGGTGTTTTCCTTGGTGATGACGACGCGCTTGGCAC
>CAYRJS010000393.1:0-2454 GCA_964424535.1 uncultured Aquimonas sp. | reverse complement strand
GGCCGACGCACCATCATTTCCACCGGTACCAAGGCCCTGCAGGACCAGCTTTATCACCGCGATCTGCCGAAGGTGCGCCAGGCTCTGGGCGCGCGCCTGAAGACCGCCTTGCTCAAGGGCCGCAGCAACTATGTGTGCTGGTATCGCCTGGAACGCAGCCGCAGCGAGGGCCTGTTTGCCTCGCGGGAAATCGTGGCACAACTGCAGCAACTGCATGCCTGGGCTGGTTCGAGCGAGAGTGGTGATCTGTCCGAAGCCGGTTTTCTCGCGGACGATTCGCCCTTGTGGCCGCAGGTTACCTCGACCGCGGAAAATTGCCTGGGCGTGGAATGCCCCTTCTACCACGACTGCTTTGTGGTCAAGGCCCGCCAGCGTGCCCAGGAAGCTGATCTGGTCGTGGTCAACCACCACCTGTTGTTTGCCGACCAGGCCATCAAGAAGGAAGGCTTCGGGGAAATCCTGCCCGGTGCCCACAGCTTTGTTCTGGACGAGGCCCATCTGTTGCCGGAATTGGCGGCGCAGTTCTTTGGTTCGATGTTGTCGTCCCGACAGTTGCAGGAACTGGCCCGCGACAGTCTGGCCGAGTGTGTCGAAGTCAGTGGCGCCCAGGCCCTGCTGCAGGAACCGGCCCGGGTTCTGGAACAGGCCGTGCGGGATCTGCGTCTGGCCCTGGATCCCTTGCCGACCAAAGGCGGCCTTGCGGTGCTGGAACGCGAAGCGACGGTCGGGGTTGCCATCCAGGACTTGCGTGCGGCCCTTGCGGGCCTGGTCGCGGTGCTGGAAGGTCTGGCCGAACGCAGTGTCGGCCTGGGCAACTGCCATGCCCGTGGTCTGGAATTGGTGAACCGCAGTGATGGGGCGTTCCAGTCCGGTGCCGATGACCAGGTGCGCTGGTATGAAACCACGACGCGGGGCTTCCAGGTCCATCGCACGCCACTGGATGTCTCGACCACCTTGCAGGAATTTCGCACCAACTCGCAGGCGGCCTGGATCCACACCTCGGCGACCCTGGCCGTGGATGGTGGCTTCGAGCATTTCGCCCGTCAGATGGGGTTGGAGCAGCCGGCGACCCTGCTCGAACCCTCGCCGTTCGACTACCACAACCAGGCCTTGCTGTATCTGCCCCAAGGTATGCCTGAACCGGGTTCTCCGGCCCATGTCGAAGCCTTGATCGAATGCGCCTTGCCCTTGCTCGATGCCGCCGGTGGCCGCGCTTTTCTCCTGTTCACCTCGCACCGGGCCTTGCGTCAGGCCGCCGAATTGCTGGCCGAACGACGCGAGTTTTCCCTGTTCGTACAGGGCACGGCTCCGCGTCATCTTCTGCTGGAGGGCTTTCGTGCCGCGGACAATGGCGTACTGCTGGGAGCGGCCAGCTTCTGGCAGGGCGTGGATGTGGCCGGGGATGCCTTGCAACTGGTGGTGATCGACAAATTGCCTTTTGCCGCACCCGATGATCCGGTGCTGGAAGCGCGCCTGGATACCATCCGCCGCAGTGGCGGCAATCCGTTTCGCGATTGGCAGTTGCCTGCTGCCGTGATTGCCCTGAAACAGGGGGCCGGTCGCCTGATTCGGACCCACAGTGATCGTGGTGTGTTGATGGTCTGCGATCCGCGTCTGGTCAGTCGCGCCTATGGCCCCCTGTTTTTGGCCAGCCTGCCGGCATTTGCCCGCACCCGTGACCTGGAACGGACCGTGGGTTTCCTGCGTGAATGTCGCTTGCTGGCGGACACCGGCGCCTGAGGCGCTACTATTTCCATCCTTGAAGCAACGACAACTCACCATGCGAATCCTGGCTCTGGAAACTGCGACCGAAGCGTGCTCGGTGGCCCTGTATGTGGACGGCGACGTGCTCGAACGGCACGAAGTGGCGCCGCGCCGTCATGCCGAGTGGGTGTTGCCCTGGATTGAAGCCCTGCTGGCCGAGGCCGGCGTGGCGCGTGCGCAGTTAGATGCCGTGGCCTGCAGCCGTGGCCCGGGTGCATTTACCGGCGTGCGCCTGGCCGTGGCCATGACCCAGGGATTGGCCCTGGCCCTGGATCGGCCCGTGGTGGGGGTTTCCACCTTGCAGGTTCTGGCCCTGCCGGCGATGCGACAACTGCAGGCATCAGCCGATCATGCAACCGGCGTGCTTGCCGCCATCGATGCCCGCATGGGCGAGGTGTATCTGGCCGGTTATGCCCGCGACAATACTGGCGACTGGCAGATGTCGATCGAAGAACAGGTGTTGGCCCCGGCCCAGGTCATGCTGCCGGCTGATACACGCTGGCGCGGTGTCGGCACCGGCTTTGCCGCCGAGGAGAGTGCCTTGGCCAAGCTTCGGCAATGGGAAGGTGTTGACGCCACGGCCTTGCCCCACGCCGGCGATGTGGCTCGATTGGCGGCACCGATCCTGGCTCGCAACGAGGGCATGGAACCCGAACAGTTGCAGCCGGCCTATCTGCGCAACAAGGTTGC
>CAYRJS010000392.1:0-2463 GCA_964424535.1 uncultured Aquimonas sp. | reverse complement strand
CAAGGTGGTGCAGGTGGGCGACGAGGTCGAGGTCATGGTGCTGGATGTGGACGAGGAGCGCCGTCGCATCTCGCTGGGCATCAAGCAGACCCGCGCCAATCCGTGGGAAGCCTTTGCCGCCATCCACAAGAAGGGCGACAAGGTCTCCGGTCAGATCAAGTCGATCACCGACTTTGGCGTCTTCGTGGGCCTGGACGGTGGCATCGACGGCCTCGTGCACCTGTCCGACATCTCCTGGAATGCCACGGGCGAAGAACTGATTCGCCAGTACAAGAAGGGCGATACGGTGGAAGCGGTGGTACTGGCGGTCGACTCCGAGCGCGAGCGCATCTCCCTGGGCGTCAAGCAGCTTGAACAGGATCCGTTCGGCCAGTACATGGCGGCCAACCCCAAGGGTTCCATCGTCACCGGCACCGTCAAGGAAGTGGATGCCAAGGGCGCCGTGATCGAGCTGGAAGAGGGTATCGAAGGCTATATCCGTGCCAACGACATTGCCAAGGAACGCATCGAGGATGCAACCTTGCATCTCAAGGTTGGAGACTCGGTCGAAGCCAAGTACATTGGCCTGGATCGCAAGACCCGTACCTTGCAGTTGTCGATTCGTGCCAAGGACGACGCCGAACTGGCCGAAACCCTGGCCGAATACCAGAGTGCTTCGGGTGGCACCACCAAGCTGGGCGCGCTGTTGCGTGAACAGCTTGACAGCGGCAAGTCCGAGTAAGGCGGTACCTGCCATGGGCTGGCGTGAAGCCAGCCCATGGTCCAATGACTACCCTGTCCCGGTAATCGATTGAGATGACATCCATGACCAAGTCCGAACTGATCGAGGCCATCGCGGCCCGCCAGGTGCACCTGAAAACCGACGATGTGGACATGGCCGTCAAGACCCTGCTGGAACAGATGAGCGCCACCCTGGCTATCGGTGAGCGTATCGAGATCCGTGGTTTCGGAAGCTTTTCCCTGCACCATCGCAAGCCGCGCATCGGCCGCAACCCCAAAACCGGTGAATCGGTCGCGTTGCCAGGCAAATATGTCCCGCATTTCAAGCCGGGCAAGGAATTGCGTGAGCAGGTCTACACCGCCATTCCGAAAAGCTGAATGCCGACGGGTATCCGTGTGACCGCCATGGTCGCGCATGCATCGATGGACTGAGTCTGGATCGGCTAAGCTAAGGGCTTGGCATTTCTGCATTCCCGGGCGGTTCCATGCGATTGGCTTCCCTGCTGCTGGCTCTCTTGTTTCTGATTTTCGGCTTCCTGTTCGGCGCTCTCAATGCCGATGGGGTGACGCTGGATTTCTATCGTTTTCAATTTCAGGCGCCCTTGGGCGTGGCCTTGTTGGGCTTTGCCATGGTCGGTGCAGTCTTGGCTGGCCTGACCTTGTGGCTGGGGGTGATCTGGCCGCAACGGCGCAAGATCACCCGCCTGGGGCGGCAGTTGACGGCACCCGCACCGGCCACGCCTGACGTTTCGGTTCCCAGTGCTTTTCCTGATGCCCCATGAGTCTGGCGCTGCCTTCCTTGTGGTGGTTATTGCTGGTGCTGCCACTGGCCTCGCTCTCGGGCTGGTATATCGGCAAGCGCAGCGCCGAGCGCAGTGGTGGTCAGCGCGTAAGCCGGCTGTCTTCCAATTACTTTCGCGGCCTCAATTTCCTCCTCAATGAACAGCCGGACAAGGCCATCGAGGTGTTCCTGCAGATTGCCGAAGTGGACAAGGATACGGTCGAAACCCATTTCGCCTTGGGTAACTTGTTCCGGCGTCGAGGTGAAGTTGATCGCGCCATCCGCATCCACCAGAGTTTGATCGAACGTCCCCATCTGGACGAAACCCAGCACCTGCAGGCCGTGCTCGAGTTGGGCGAAGATTTCATGCGCGCCGGCTTGCTTGATCGCGCTGAAGCCCTGTTCGTCGACCTGGGCAAGGTCCATGGCAGTGCTCCCAAGGCCTTGCGCCACCTGATCTGGATCTACCAGCAGGAGCGGGACTGGGACAAGGCCATCGACCATGCCCGACGCTACGAGGCTGCCACGGGTGAGCCGATGGGCAAGATCCTGGCCCAGTTCCACTGCGAACTGGCCGAACTGGCCCGGGCCGAAGGTGATGCCGAGGCGGCCAGACGGCATCTACGGGCGGCCTTCGAGGTGGATTCGCACTGTGTCCGGGCCGGCATCATCGAAGGCAACATGGCCATGGATGAACAGGACTTCGAGTCCGCCGTGCGCGCTTTCGAACGGGTGGCCCGGCACGATGTCGATGCCTTGCCGGATGTGCTTGAGCGCCTGCTGGAGTGCTATCGCCAGCGGGATGATCGCGCCCGGGCCCGTGGCTTCCTGGCGGAAATGATCGAGCGCTTCCCCGGTATTTCCCCGGTCATGGCTCTGACCCGAATGATCGATGAAGACGATGGCAGTACCGCCGCCGCGCAGTTCCTCTTGCGCCAGTTGCGGCGCCGGCCTTCGATCCG
>CAYRJS010000391.1:0-2467 GCA_964424535.1 uncultured Aquimonas sp. | reverse complement strand
GCCGCAGCGCTTGGGCGCAGAAACCTCCGCCATTTACGACAATCTGAAGTGGGCGCAGGAAGTGAAGCGCGTCCTTGACAACGGGCTCGACGCCACTCTACGCGATTTGCAAGCCCACCGCCGTGACATCGAGGCCCTGCCGGACACTGGTGTGCCAGGGGAACTGCGCCGCGAGCTTGCCGAAGACCTGGGAACCCTGTCCGAACGTCTTGGCAAAGAGGACTTCTACAAGCACACCGCCGATTTCAACTCACAGCTCACCCATCTGAAGGGCCGGGTACGCGACGCTCCGAGCAGCAAAAGATGCGCTTGAAGGAAGGCGCGGAGGATTTGCAGCGTATCCCCGAGTGGGAAGAACTCACCCAGGAAGAGCGCGGCAACGCCGTGAGTCGGCTGGATGGGCTCGCCCTGGCAGCAACGCAGGATCTGGCTGGACTCAAGAAACTCCTGGCCCGTGACTTCGACATCAACAGCACCATAGAAGACCTCAAGCGCTCCATCCAGCGCCAAGGTCAGGAACGGCTGCGCCAGCGCATGGAGGAAGAGCGCGCCAAGACCGGCGAGAAAGGGCCAGCCAAGCTGGCTAGGTCGATCGCGGTGCCTGTGAAGATGACGTCTGCCGCAGACATCGACTCGTTGATTCAGCAGCTCCACGAGATCAAAGCGCAGCTCGGTCTCTACGCCGAGATCGAGGTGTCGTTTGTCGTCGGCGACCAGCCAGGAACGGGCGGGAGCTGACGATGGAGCTGACAACTGAATCCAGGCAACACATCGAGCAGGTCGCCGGCGAGGCGCTCACCCAGCTCGACAGCATCGCTACGGCTGCCAAGAGCAAGCTCCACGACGGACGAACGCTGGGCTCTGATGCCCTGGCGAGCATCAATACGATGACGTCCAGTTCGGCCATTCAGAAACTGGATCAGATCAGTCAGGCCAACCGCGAGAGCTATCAGGTATTGGCAGCCGAGCCTGCAATCGCCCGTGTCGTTGTCGTAGATGAGGAAGGCGAAGAGCGCACCTATTACATCTGCCGAACCACGCCGGTTTCGGGATTCCAGAATCTGGCCAGTTACCGTGCCCCGGTCGGTCGTTTAGCCTCTTTGGCGATCGGGGCCGAGTTCACCCTGCCCAATGGCACCGTTGTCGAGGTCTTGGAGCGCGCCCAACTCAGGCCTGCGGCTCTGGCAGATGGCTGGGATTCGCGCGACACCGTGGTGGAAGCCGAGCATTTCGGTCCACTCACTATCGAGTCCTTGCGAGCGCTACTGACTGAGGTTGCCGGAGAAGAAGTCACTGAAGACCTCCTGGGTCAACTGCTGGCCGAAGAGACCGTCACGGCCAACATCATCGACGGTGTACGCCGCAGCGTCATCACCAAGATGGGGCTGCGCGATCAGCCCGTTCTGGATCAGTACCAGGATGAGATTTTTCGCCTTCCCCTCGACAAGCGCTTGCTGATTCTTGGTCCGCCCGGCACGGGTAAGACGACAACCTTGATCCGTCGTCTCGGCCAGAAGCTCGACACTGCCTTTCTGGAAGAAGGCGAACAACGTCTGGTTGAGACGGTGGCCACCACCCAGGGCGTCTCGCACGCCAACAGCTGGCTGATGTTCACGCCCACCGAACTGCTCAAGCAGTACCTAAAGGAGGCTTTTGCGCGAGAAGGCGTTCCCGCCTCCGATCTGCGCATCAGAACCTGGCAGGACTACCGGCGCGAGCTGGCCAGAAACGCTTTCGGCGTCCTCAGAACCGCATCGGGTGGCGGTACATTTGTCCTGAAAGACAGCCTGCCAAGCCTGAGCGCAGAGGCGCTGGATCGCCCGATTCAGTGGTTCGACGATTTCAACACATGGCAGCGCAACGCCTACGTGCAAGAGCTGCATGAAGCGGCCAACATGCTCCGCGAAGCCAAGGCGCCAGAAGTCCAGAGCTTGGGCGAGCGGCTACACAGCATCTTGACGCAAGCCGGCGACGGCGCGTTGGCATCCACATTCGGGTCGCTGGCTGCCGAGCTCCCCAAAGTGCAGGCGCTCGTCGCCAGCCTGAAAGATGCCTCTGACGGCAAGATCAAAGCAGCGCTCAACCTCCAGCTCAATCGCAATCGGGCGTTCCTTGATGAGTTGGCGCGCTTCATCGACGGCCTGCAGCAAGCCCAGACCACCGATGCCGACGAACAAGACGAGCTTGATGCTGATGAGGAAGAAGACACCACAGCACCGCGCACCGGTCGTGCCGCCGCTCTCACCGCTTACATGCAAGCGGTGAGAGCCCAAGCCCGATCTGCAGCCTCAAAGCGTGCGCTCAGCAAGACGTCGCGTAACGGCAAAATCATCGAGTGGCTGGCCGATCGCGGCCTGACGGAAACCGATCGCGCGGAGGTGGGTGCGAGCCTACTGGTGCAGACCAACGCGCGCCGCTTCGTGAACCCGGTCAAGCGCTATCTCGACGGCATTCCCAAGCGCTACCG
>CAYRJS010000390.1:0-2495 GCA_964424535.1 uncultured Aquimonas sp. | reverse complement strand
ACCGGCTGGATGGCCTCGGCCCGGGCCCGACTGGCGGCATCACCGCGCAATTCCACACCCCGCTCACGCAAAGCCTGGGCGGCGCGCGGCAGGAAGGCGTCCGCGACATCCTGATGCACCAGCAAGGTTTCCAGGGCATTGCAGACCCCGGGTCGGCTGGTTTTGCCATCCAGCAGCAAGGCCAGGGCCTGATCCAGATCGGCGCTGGCATCCACATACAGATGGCACACGCCCTTGTAATGTTTGATCACCGGCACCCGGGCGTGTTCGGTGACAAAGCGGATCAGGCCTTCGCCACCACGTGGGATGGCCAGATCAACGATATCGGCAAGCTGCAACAGTTCCACCATGGTTTCCCGGGACAGATCGGTAACCAGGGTCAGGGCCGCTGCCGGAATCCCGGCTTGAGCCAAAGCCACCTGTAGAGCCTGCGCAATGGCGGTATTGGAATGGATGGCCTCCGAGCCGCCACGCAGAATCACGCCATTGCCCGCATACAGGCACAAGGCAGCCGCATCGGCGGTCACGTTCGGACGAGCTTCGTAAATCATCGTGATCACGCCCAACGGCACACGCACGCGGCGCACCTGGATGCCATTGGGGCGCACCTGTTCCCGGGTAACCTGCCCTACCGGATCGGGCAAGGAAGCCACATAGCGCACGGCTTCGGCCATGGCTGCCAGACGAGTTTGGTCCAGACGCAAACGATCCAGCATGGCCCCGGTAATGCCACGCGCCGCCGCTTGTGCCATGTCTTCGGCATTGGCCGCCAGAATGGCTTCCTCGTGCGCTTCCAGTTGTGCCGCCATGGCCTGCAGCAGGTCGCGCTTTTGCGCCGTGGACAGCCCGGCCACCGTTTGTGCCGCGTCGCGGCAGGCCAGAGCCTGTTGCCTGATCGTTGCTGGATTCATCGTCGTGCCCATGATGTTGCAATGCAGCGTAAACGCTACCTGCTTGATCACCGTTTTGCCACTGTCGGGGACCGCATCCTGGGTCGAGACCGGACTTTGGCTTTCAGCGGTACCATGAACCCTGGTTTTCTGGTGTGCCGAATGATGTCGAAACGAGCATTTGCCCCTGTGCTTCTGTTGAGCGCCTTGCTCGCGGTTTCCTGCGCCGCGCCGATCCGCAGCCCGGCCCCGGAACCGGCCCTGCCACAGATGCAGGCGCCCTCGGATCTGTTGTTCTGGACCCCGGCCGAGCGCGAAGCCGGATTCCGGGCCATGGACCAGATCGTGACCCATCGCCCGGTAGCCACAGGCGAAACGGTGCGGGCGCTGCCGCAAGGTGAGCCGTTGTCGTTGGATGTCGATACCTATATGCGCGAGCACAAGGTCGCCGGTCTTCTGGTGCTGCAGAATGGCCGCATCCGCCTGGAACGCTATGGCCTGAATTTCTCTCCAGACGGTCGCTGGACCTCGTTTTCCGTGGCCAAATCCTTGACCTCCACCCTGGTCGGGGCGGCCATTGCCGATGGCTATATCGAAAGCCTGGAAACCCCGATCGTGCGCTATCTGCCGGAGCTGGCAGGCAGCGCCTACGACGGGGTGACGGTGCGGCAACTGCTGACCATGCAGTCAGGGGCCGACTGGAACGAGGACTACGAAGACCCGGATTCGGACGTGGCCCGCTTTTTCGGGGTGCGTGAAGTGGCGCCCGGCGTGGATCCGACCCTGGACTATATGCGCCAGCTCAAGCGCGCCGCCGAACCCGGTACACGCTGGCACTATTCCACCGGAGAAACCAACCTGGTCGGGGTGCTGGTGGCACGGGCCACCGGCAAACACCTGGCCGATTACCTGTCCGAAAAAATCTGGCAACCCTACGGCATGGAGCGCGAAGCAGCCTGGCAGATCGATGAAAACGGCCAGGAGCCCGGAGGTTGTTGTGTGATGGCCAGCCTGCGCGACTGGGGTCGCGTGGGTCAGCTGATACTCGACCAAGGCCGTATCGGCACACATGCCGTGGTACCAGACGGCTGGTTTGCCCAGGCCACCACGCGCCAGGCCGATACCAGCGATCCGCGTCGCGGTTACGGTTTTCAGTGGTGGACCCTCGATAGCGGCGCTTTCCAGGCCCGGGGCATTTTCGGCCAGATGATCCATATCGACCCCACCAACCGCCTGGTCGTGGTGCTGCTGTCGGCGTGGCCGGTAGCCACCAGCGAAGCCGAAGTGGCGGCACGGGATGAATTTCTGGAGCAGATCGAAAAAGCCGTGCGGCAACCTTGAGGCTGATACCTCAGCGCAACTGGAAATCGTCGGCGTCCATCCACGCCGGAAAGCGCTTGCGGTGCTCGCCCAGGGCTTGGGCCGAAACCGTGACGCAGGCTGTCTGAGGCTGTGCGCCCAACTCCATCAAAGGCCGGCCCAGGGCATCAAGGACGACACTGTCGCCACTGTAGTGGTGGCCTTCGCCATCGGTGCCAACGCGATTGACGCCGACCACGCAGGCCAGATTCTCGATGGCCCGCGCCCGCAGCAAGGTACGCCAGG
>CAYRJS010000389.1:0-2533 GCA_964424535.1 uncultured Aquimonas sp. | reverse complement strand
CGGGTCTGGATGCCGTTCTGATTGAGCAGCTCGGCCACACCTTCCACGGTTTCCAGTCGGGCCGAACTGAAGATCTGGCGCATCTCAGTCTCCGGGTGGAAGGATGCGCACCAGGCCTTCCTGGGCCGTGGACGCCACCAGCACACCCTCGTGGGTGTAAATGCTGCCACGTGCCAGGCCGCGGCTGTCTTGCATCGAAGGACTGTCGCAGGCGTACAGCAACCATTCGTCCGCCCGCAGGGGGCGATGGAACCAGAGGGCGTGATCAAGACTGGCCATGCGCACGTTCGGCTGCAGGTAGGACACCGCGTGCGGCAAGGTGGTGGTGCCGATCAGGTGAAAGTCCGAGGCATAGGCCAGCAGGGCCTGGTGCATGGCCGGGTCGACGTCGACCGTGTCGGCCAGGCGAAACCAGATCTGTTGGTTCGGCGGGCGCTTGGTCGGGGCCAGCTCATCACGCGGATACACCGGGCGGAACTCGAAAGCCCCACGGGTACTGAGCCAGCGCTGGGTTTTGGCCGAAAGCCGCGCCATTTCATCTGCCGGCAAGGGCTTGGGATCGGGCAGATCCTCGGGCTTGGGCACGTCCGGTGGCGACATCTGGTGTTCGATCCCGTGTTCGGGCCGATGGAAGCTGGCCGACATCACGAAGATTGGTTGCCCGTGCTGGATCGCCGTCACCCGGCGCGCGGAGAAACTGCCGCCATCGCGCGTGGGTTCGACCAGATACACGATAGGCTGCTCGATATCGCCAGCACGCAGGAAATAGGCGTGCAGCGAGTGCGCCAGCCGGGTTGGATCGACCGTGCGTTGGGCTGCGCGCAGGGCCTGGCCCACGACCTGGCCGCCGAACACGAAACGGGTACCAATATCCCGGCTCTGGCCGCGAAACAGGTTGTCCTCAAGGCGTTCCAGATGCAAAAGATCCAGCAGTTCAGCAACTTTCTCGTGCAAGGCCACAGCTCCAGAGCAACAGAATCGGGATTATACGGGAGTGGACCCCGGCCCATGCTGACGGACGGATACCGGTGCCGATCAGGTTTTTGACGAGGCTGAACAGCATGGCAATAGTACAAGTGGTTTTTATTCGCATTCACACAGATTATGCTCTCACGCTTGAATCCATTTTCGTGGAAAGGTGCCTCGTGGCATTCACCCTATCGACACCCTGTCACACAACCCGCCAAGCCTCCCGCCCTGACGCCCGGAGCGAAGACGATTCCGCAGCGCAAATGGGGCATCGCCTGGCCGGATTGACCCGTCATCTTGGCCTGTGGCTCGGCCTGGTGCTGATGCTGGTTCCGCTGGCCCAGGCATTGGCATCGACCGAAACCCAGGTGCGCCAGGCCTGGCAACTGCTGGAGTACATTGCCGTCGACTATGAGGGCGCCGTAGTCGACGGTGAGGTCGTCGATGCCGGTGAATACGAGGAAATGCGCGAATTTTCCGCCACCGCGCGCGATCAGATCGCCGCTCTGCCGGATGTGCCCGGGCGCGACCAGC
Organism: uncultured Aquimonas sp.; assembly: GCA_964424535.1. GTDB lineage: Bacteria > Pseudomonadota > Gammaproteobacteria > Xanthomonadales > Xanthomonadaceae > Denitratimonas. The sequence continues at coordinate 1,030 of CAYRJS010000389.1, read as the reverse complement.
TGCAGGCTCAGGTCCGGGTGCTGATCGAGATGATTGAGCACAAGGCCGATGCGAGCGTGGTCGCCGAGACGGCACATGGCCTGGCCACGGACCTGTTTGCCACCTATGCCATCGTCGCCGCGCCGGCGCAGCCGCCGGACATGACGAGTGCCCCGGATCTGTATGCCCTGCATTGCGCCAGTTGTCATGGAACCCGTGGCCAGGGCGATGGCCCGGCCGCGGCCGGACTGGAACCCCCGCCGATTGCATTCACCGACGCCGCTCGCGCCGCCCAGCGCAGTCCGTTGGCCTTGTACGAAGTCATCAGCCAGGGCCTGGATGGCACCTCGATGGCCAGTTATGGCGCCCTGCCGGAATCCGAACGCTGGGCTCTGGCGTTCCATGTGGCCGGTCTGGCCTACAGCGAAGCTGAGCGTACCCGTGGCGGCCAGCTTTGGACCACCGATGGTGAAGCCAAGGCCGCCTTGCCGAGCCTGGATGCCTTGGTCGGCACCAGCCAGCAAAAACTGGCCACACAACTGGGTGAGGACCCGGCCCGGGCGATCCTGGCCTGGCTCTATGCCCAACCCGAGGCCGTGGTGCCGGTCGTGGATGATGTCGCCTTGCTGGCGGTGGCACGCAGCAAGATGCAGGAAAGTCTGACCGCCTACCGTGCCGGTGACGCCAAGGCAGCGCAAACCCTGGCGCTGGCCGCCTATCTGGATGGCGTGGAACCGATCGAGCCGATGCTGGCGGTGCGTGATCGCAAGCTGCTGCGCGAGATCGAAGCCGCCATGGCGCAACTGCGTTCGAATTTGCGCGAAGGCGCGCCGGTGGCGCAGGTGGAGGCGAGCGCCGAGCAGATCGAAACCCTGTTTGGTCAGGCCGATGCCGTCTTGCACGGCGGTAGTGCCAGTCCGGCGGCCGCATTCCTGGGCAGCTTCACCATCCTGGTGCGCGAAGGCCTGGAAGCGCTGTTGATCGTGATCGGCATGATCGCCTTCCTGCGCAAGGCCAGGCGCCGCGACGCCCTGCGCTGGGTCCACATGGG
>CAYRJS010000388.1:0-2535 GCA_964424535.1 uncultured Aquimonas sp. | reverse complement strand
ATCCGGTGCAGGTGATGGATCAGGTTCGTCAGATCGAGCCGTGGGTGGCCATGGCGCTTGCGTTGCAATGGGCACTTGGTCTGCGGGTACGCGAATCGTTGATGTTCCGCCCGTGGCTGGCTGATCTTGGGGCGGTGGTCGATGTCAGTCGAGGCACCAAGGGCGGGCGTCAGCGAACGATCAAGATCACCGAATCCCGACAGCGCGCGGCGTTGGACGAGGCCAAGGCATTTGTGTCTGGCAAGGATGCTTCCATCGCGCCGGAAGCACTCACACTCAAGCAGGCAAAAAATCGCTTCTACACCGTCTTGCGCCAAGCGGGCATCACCAAACAGCGGGGAATGACCGCACATGGCCTGCGCCATGAGTTCGCTAATGCGTACTTTGAGGCCGTGGCCGGCTATGCGTCTCCGGTGAGAGGTGGCCCGAAGCCTGTGGACAAGGCAGTTGAGCGCCATGCCCGCCTGGAAGTGGCCGAGTCACTTGGCCATAGCCGGGAGAGCATCACCACGCACTATTTGGGCCGATAGCGGACTTTGCTTTTCCAGATCCACCAGAACTCGGAAAGGCGTGGCATCCAGCAGTGCTGGGTACGAAAAATACGCATCGATCTGCGTCAAAGAACAATAGGGAGACTGTGCCCCTGCGCGTCAAGCGCCGCCGGCCTTTGCCCCAGTCGACCTCGCCAGCAACCCACCTCCCGATTGCGCCAACCGACAGCACTCTCCTTTGTAAAGCGTGGAGCAGCGGCCGCTTCCGGGAGGAGCAGTGTGCGCCACCCGGGGCATCTCGACTGCTCCAACTGCTGCTCCAAACGGCGACGGGCACCGCTAAGTGCCCGCCGTCAAACTGTTAATTTTTGCAACGATTTGACACTGAGTAAAACCGACTCTCTGCCCCAATACCCCATAAGGCGATGATCTTTCGACCTGCTTTTATCCAGCTCACTTTTGCGCCAGTGGAAGGGTCGAGAAGGGACTTGCTCCAACGCAGCTATTTTGTTTCTCCGTCAGGACAGGGGCAGTTGCGCCATATGGGAAATGATTGAATCCAGCTCAGTGAAAATCCCGGCTACGCACATCCAGCGATGCAAGCCACGGGCTGAGATCATGCAAGTGGCGGGCGATCAGGTGACGCACGCCGTCCTTGACCTCCAGTTCACCGTCGACCTGCAGCAGGCGTGATTCCAGCAGCGCACGGCGCTGGCGCTGGGCCAGCTGCTGCCAGACCACGACATTGACCAGGCCGAACTCGTCTTCCAGCGTGACGAAGGTGACGCCGCTGGCGGTCTGCGGGCGCTGGCGACCGATGACGAGGCCGGCGGCACGGATCGCACGGTTGGCATCGAAGCCGGCAAGTTCGCGCGAGCTTTTGCAGCGTTGGTGTGCGAGGCGAGAACGCAGTAGTGCAAGAGGATGCTTGCCTAGCGTGGTGCCCGTCGTCGCATAGTCGGCGAGCAGTTCTTCGCCAATGCCCGGCAACGGCAAACTGATGTCCGCATCCGGCGTGGCGATGCCTTCAAGCAGCGGGCGTTGTGGTTCCAGCCCGGCCACGGCCCAGCGCGCACGGTGGCGATGGCCGGCGATGCCACGCAAGGCGCCGGCATCGGCCAGGCGCGCAAGTGGGGATTTTTCATTGCTGTGGGTGCCATCTGCACTGCCGGAAAGATCCAGACGGGCGCGTTGGGCAAGATCGGTTACGTCGGTGAAGGAACGGTGCGCGCGTGCCGCGACGATGCGTTGCGCGGCAGCTTCAGCCAGCCCGCGCACCATGCGCAAACCCAGACGGATGGCGAAGGCACCGCGCTTGTCCTGTTCCAGCGAGCAATCCCAGTCGCTGTAACGCACATCCACCGGGCGCACGGCGATACCGTGACGGCGGGCGTCCTGAAGGAGCTGATCCGGGCTGTAGAAGCCCATCGGCTGGCTGTTGAGGATGGCGCAGGAAAACGCCGCCGGATGATGGCACTTGAGCCAGCAACTAGCCCAGGTCAGCAAGGCGAAACTGGCAGCGTGGGATTCGGGGAAGCCGTATTCGCCGAAGCCCTTGATCTGCTCGAAGATGCGCACCGCAAAGTCGGCGTCATAGCCGCGTTCGAGCATGCCGCCGATAAGTTTCTGGCGATGTGGCTCCATGCCGCCGTGGCGCTTCCATGCGGCCATGGCACGACGCAGCTGATCCGCCTCGCCGGGCGTGTAGCCGGCCGCAACCACGGCCAGTTGCATCACCTGTTCCTGGAAAAGCGGCACGCCGAGGGTGCGCTCGAACACGCCACGCAGGGCGTCAGAGGGATAGCTGACCGGCTCCTCGCCACGGCGACGGCGCAGGTAGGGGTGCACCATGTCGCCCTGGATCGGGCCGGGGCGGACGATGGCAACCTGGATCACGAGGTCGTAGAAACAGGCTGGCCGCAGGCGCGGCAGCATCGCCATCTGCGCGCGTGATTCGATCTGGAAGGTGCCGATGGTGTCGGCGCGGCTGATCATGTCCCAGGTGGGTGTGTCGTCGGCCGGGATCGTTGCCAGCGTCAGGTCC
>CAYRJS010000387.1:0-2548 GCA_964424535.1 uncultured Aquimonas sp. | reverse complement strand
CCGGCCAGAACAGGCCGTGGAAATTGATGATGTCCTTGCCGATGAAGTGGTGCATTTCCGCGCCACCCTCGGGTTGCAGCAGGGCCTCAAAGCGCGTGCCATCCAGGCCCAGCGCTGCTGCTTTCGGACCGGTGCACAGGGCCTTGAAGCTGGCGAAATAACCGATCGGCGCATCCAGCCAGACGTAGAAGAACTTGCCCGGCGCATCCGGGATGGGAAAGCCGAAATAGGGTGCATCGCGGGAAATGTCCCAGTCGCGCAGGCCGTTGCCCAGCCATTCGCCCAGCTTGGCCTTGACTGCTTGCGAGGCCACATCGCCAGCCAGCCATTGGCGCAGGAAGGCTTCGAATTTGGCCGGCTGGAAGAAATAGTGCTCGGATTCGCGCAGTTCCGGGGTGGCCCCGGACACCACCGAGATCGGGTTCTTCAGGTCGCTGGCAGCATAGGCCTTGCCGCAGACCTCGCAGTTGTCGCCGTACTGATCGGGTGACCCGCAGTTGGGACACTCGCCTTTGACGTAGCGATCGGGCAGGAACATCTGCTTGACCGGATCGTAGAGCTGGGCAATCGCGCGCCGGGTGATGCTGGTTTCCGGCCAGTGCGTGGCATCGCGCAGGCGCGTGTAGATCAGCGCAGCCAGCTCGCGGTTTTCCTCGGAATGGGTCGAGTGGTAGTGGTCGAAGTTCACCAGGAACTCGGCGAAATCGGTTTCGTGCCCGGTCTGGATGGCGCGGATGAACTCTTCCGGTGCCACCCCGGCTTTTTCGGCCGCCAGCATGATCGGCGTGCCGTGGGCATCATCGGCGCAGACGAAAAAGGCGTCACGTCCCATCAAGCGCTGGGCCCGCACCCAGATATCACCCTGGATGTATCCCACCAGATGGCCCAGATGCAGCGGACCATTGGCATAGGGCAGGGCACAGGTAACCAGCAGGGGAGTATGGGAAGACATGATGCGGCCAGAAGCGAAAAGACCTGCAATTATCCCAGATTGACGCAAGGGTGTCAGGCACGTGCGCGTTTACGCCTGCCGGGTTTCAGGGTGAGCGGTCTTGGCTTTCTTCCAGGGCCAGACGCGCCAGGGCCAGCAGGCGTTCACGAGAGGGTGCCTTGAGGCGTTCGTGGAAGGCGCTCAGGGTGGCTTCGCGGTCGAGCGTGCGGGCGTGGGCCAGGGTATCGGCCAGGGCATGGCCAAGGCTATCGAAGATCAGTCCATAAGCCACGGCGTGGACCAGGCCACCACTCAAGGTGCCCAGTCCAGGGAACGCCTTGAGGGCATTGCCGACCACGGCCAGGGTGATGGAACTGCCCGTACGCAGCAGTCCGCCGGCGCGTTCCAGCAGGGCATCGATATCCACATCGCGCGGGCGCAGGCCGTGGATTTGGCACAGTTCCCGGGTAAGCGCCGTGGCCAGAGCGCCCTGGATTACCAGATCGGTACCGGGCGCGACTGCCGCCAGTGCTCCGACCACGGCGCGGCGAGTGTATTTGACGATGGCTTGCTGGCTGCGTTCGGCGTGCAGGCGCTGCTCGCCGGTCGTCAGGCGGGCATCCAGATGCGAGAACAGGGCCGCTTCCCGACCTGGTTCCAGTTCCCCAGCGTCGATGCGGGCGAGGCTGCCCAGATAGCGCTGCAAGGACTCGATCCGCGCGGGAGCTGCCCGCACAAGGGTTTCCTGATGCCCATCGGCATGCTCACGTATGACTTCCTGCTCAAATCCTGCCGATACGCTGATGACCTTAGCCGCCAGTGTTTTGGCTTGAGCCCGCAGACGGGCCAGCAGGGCCTGCAATTCGTTCTCGCGGTAGCGATCGGATTTGTTCAGAACCAGCACGAGCGGTCGTCCGAACCGGGCCAGGGTTTCCAGTTCCTGCATCTGGCTGCGCGTCAGGTCGGCATCGGTGACGTAGATGAGGGCGTGGGAACGGGCCGCTTCGGCCTGCGCCAGTTCGAGGTGTTCAAGACCACCGGCTTCGGCGCTGCCGGGAACATCGGCAATATCGAGGCGCCGACCATCGGGTAGGAGACCGTGATGGTGGGTGATCGTGGTCGTGGTGCCGGCACGAACATCCACGTCCACCCCGGTTTCCGGTGCCAGCGCCCGCAACAGGCTGCTCTTGCCGGTGGACACCTGACCAAACAGGCAGATCTGGACCACGCCACTGGCACGTCGGCGATCCAGTTCGGCCAGTTCGCTGCGCGCTTCCATGGCTTCGGGCAGAATTTCACCTGCCTGTTCAATACGCTGCTCCAACTCACCCCGATCCAGCGTCGAAATCTTGGCCTGGCGCGGGCGCGAGGGCCGCAACAGCCGCCAGACCAGCCAGATCGACAGTCCCAGCAATACGGCCAGGGCCAGCAAAAAGGCGACCCCGACCCACTCCGGCCAGGCCTGGAGCCGGGACCAGACCGACAAGGCCGCATCGGTGGCACGCAACAAGGTCAACAACAGCATGGCCACGCCCAGCACAAGGGCGGCAGCAAGCAACAAGCGCAAGGGTTGACTGGGTCGCTTCATGGTCGGATCGTGATGCGGCAGCCGTCACT
>CAYRJS010000386.1:0-2559 GCA_964424535.1 uncultured Aquimonas sp. | reverse complement strand
TATTCCTCGGTGCAACGCGCCGGCATCGGCACGACACGCAGGTCGGCATTGCGAGTCTGACAGCGGCGCTGGCTGCGATCCGGCTGGAAATCGTCTACCGGCAACCGCGTCGGCGTGCAGGCGTTGCAGTTCTGGCAATGCGGGCGATATACCTGCGAGCCGGAGCGGCGAAAGCCGTGGTCGATGGCATCCGGGTAGATCTGGGCCAGCCAGGGCGATGATGGATCCAGCACCAGGCTGCGGGCCTGACGATCCGGGTAATAGCCACACTCGTGCGGCTGGGTCTGGAACAGCCGGATGGGGAAAGCGTCAGGACGTTGCACGGTCATGGCTTGATGATCGCGCAACTGCGGTCAGGATTCATCCATGACGAGCGTCGCGTTGTCATTCCAGCAAGGGAGCCAACGCCGTCAACACGTGTGCCATCACTGCCGGCTGGGCGCTGGCGACCGGGTGCAGGCCATCGGGCTGGAAATTGGCCAGATCGGCGGCAACCGGTTCCAAAAGAAAGGGCAACAGGGCGATCTGGTTGTGTTCGGCCAGGTGCGTGTACATGGCGCGCAGGGCCTGGGTGTAGTCGGGGCCGTAGTTGGGCGGGATTTCGATGCCGACCAATAGAACCTTGGTCTGCTGCGCGTGGGCTGCCTCAATCATGCTCTGCAGATTGGCCTGGGCCTGATCCAGCGGCAGGCCGCGCAAGGCGTCATTGGCGCCCAGTTCCAGGATCACCACGGCAGGTTGATGTTCGGCCAGGGCCTGGTCGAAGCGGGCCGCGCCACCGCCGGTGGTTTCACCGCTGATGCTGGCATTGACCACGCGCCAGGGTGGTTGCCGCTGACCCAGTTCTTCCCCCAACAGCGCCACCCAGCCTTGTTCGGTGGGCAGGCCGTAGGCGGCGGAAAGCGAATCGCCCATCACCAGAACAGTCGGCGTTGCCGTGGCCAGAACCAGGGCCGGCCACAGGCAGGCGAGGATGAAGGCCCACCGCCACCAAAGTGTGTTTGCAAACGTGGTTGTCCGCAGGCGCATCTGTCATCCTTCAAGGTGTGGTTCGTGCCGGTTCGATTCGCTCAGAATCAGGGACCGGCCAAGTTTCGTGTGTTTTCCAGTGCCCGGTATTTTCATGTCAGACACCTCCAGTTCCACCAGCAGCGCAGTTGCCGATTCCAGCACGCCGGCCTTGCGTGCCATTGAGCTTGGCAAGACCGTGAGTCTGCCATCGGGCGGCTTGACCATACTTGAAGGGGTGTCATTCGCCATTGCCGCCGGTGAGCGGGTGGCCATCACGGGTGCTTCCGGTTCGGGCAAATCCACGCTGTTGTCATTGCTGGCCGGACTGGATCTGCCCAGCCATGGCGATGTGGAACTGGGCGGAGCCTCGCTGGCGGCGCTGGATGAGGATGCGCGGGCGCGTTTGCGTGGCGACAAGGTCGGTTTCGTATTCCAGTCCTTCCAGTTGCTGCCTTCACTGACGGCATTGGAAAACGTGATGTTGCCACTGGAATTGCAGGGTGAACGGCAGGCCGAAGAACGTGCCCGCGCCGTGCTGGCCGAGGTCGGTCTGGGCCAGCGTCTGACTCATTATCCGCGCCAGTTGTCTGGCGGCGAGCAGCAGCGCGTGGCCTTGGCGCGGGCCTTTGTCACCCGTCCGGCAGTGCTGTTTGCCGACGAACCCACCGGCAATCTGGATACCCATACCGGCGAGGCCGTGGTTGAGCTTTTGTTTCGCCTGAATGCCGAAGCCGGCACGACGCTGATCCTGGTCACCCACGATGCCAGTCTGGCGGCGCGCTGTGATCGCGTGTTGCATCTGGATGCCGGGCGACTGGTGCCAGCGTGAGCGATCCGGCCGCACAGCGGAACTCTGGTGTGCCGAAGCGGAGGCTCTGGCAAGATACGCGGGCCCAGGGTGCCGGGAGCACATGATGGACAGGCCACGGATTGCACTGATTGCCGCACTCGACCGGAACGGGGCGATAGGCAAGGACAATCAACTGCCCTGGCATCTGCCCGATGACCTCAAGCGCTTCAAGGCCCTGACCTTGGGCAAGCCCATCCTGATGGGGCGCAAGACCGCCCAATCCATTGGTCGCGCCCTGCCGGGGCGGGAAAATCTGGTGTTGACCCGCAGCGGCCAGCCACCCGTCGCAGGCATGCAGGTCGTGGCCAGCGTGGACGAGGCCCTGGAGCGGGCCCAGGCCATGGGTGCATCGGAGTTGAGCGTGATTGGCGGAGCCCAGGTCTATGCCCTGACCTTGCCTCTGGCCGATGTGCTGTACCTGACCCACGTCGATGCCACGATCGAGGGTGCCGATGTGCATTTCCCGGAACTGGATCCCAATAGCTGGCGCTGCGTGCGCAACGAGAAGCACGAAGTTGACGCCAGGCACACCTATGCCATGCATTTTGTCGAGTGCGTGCGCGCACCCTGAGCGGCTTCAGGTACGCCGCGGAACCGGTGGCGGGACATCGCGCCCCGGCACCTGGACAAAGCGCGGGGTGGAATCGTCCAGGGAAAGGGCCGTGAGCTGACCGCCCCAGACCGCGCCGGTATCGATG
>CAYRJS010000385.1:0-2559 GCA_964424535.1 uncultured Aquimonas sp. | reverse complement strand
TATTCCTCGGTGCAACGCGCCGGCATCGGCACGACACGCAGGTCGGCATTGCGAGCCTGGCAGCGGCGCTGGCTGCGATCCGGGTGAAAGTCGTCCACCGGCAATCGCGTCGGCGTGCAGGCGTTGCAGTTCTGGCAATGCGGGCGATACACCTGCGAGCCGGAGCGACGAAAACCGTGGTCGATGGCATCCGGGTAGATCTGCGCCAGCCAAGGCGATGATGGATCCAGCACCAGGCTGCGGGCCTGACGATCCGGGTAATAGCCGCACTCGTGCGGCTGGGTCTGGAACAGCCGGATGGGAAAAGCGTCAGGACGTTGCACGGTCATGGTCTGATGATCGCGCAACTGCGGTCAGGATTCATCCATGGCGTGCGCGGCGTTGTCATTCCAGCAAGGGAGCCAGGGCCGTCAACACGTGTGCCATCACTGCCGGCTGGGCGCTGGCGACCGGATGCAGGCCATCGGGCTGGAAATTGGTCAGATCGGCGGCAACCGGTTCCAAAAGAAAGGGCAGCAGGGCGATCTGGTTGTGCTCGGCCAGGTGCGCGTACATGGCGCGCAGGGCCTGGGTGTAGTCGGGGCCGTAGTTGGGTGGGATTTCGATGCCAACCAATAGAACCTTGGCCTGCTGTGCGTGGGCTGCCTCGATCATGCCCTGCAGATTGGCCTGGGCCTGGTCCAGCGGCAGCCCGCGCAAGGCGTCATTGGCGCCCAGTTCCAGGATCACCACGGCAGGTTGATGTTCGGCCAGGGCCTGGTCGAAGCGGGCCGCGCCACCGCCGGTGGTTTCACCGCTGATGCTGGCATTGACCACGCGCCAGGGTGGTTGCCGCTGACCCAGTTCTTCCCCCAACAGCGCCACCCAGCCTTGTTCGGTGGGCAGGCCGTAGGCGGCGGAAAGCGAATCGCCCATCACCAGAACAGTCGGCGTTGCCGTGGCCAGAACCAGGGCCGGCCACAGGCAGGCGAGGATGAAGGCCCACCGCCACCAAAGTGTGTTTGCAAACGTGGTTGTCCGCAGGCGCATCTGTCATCCTTCAAGGTGTGGTTCGTGCCGGTTCGATTCGCTCAGAATCAGGGACCGGCCAAGTTTCGTGTGTTTTCCAGTGCCCGGTATTTTCATGTCAGACACCTCCAGTGCCACCAGTAGCGCAGTTGTCGATTCCAGCAGGCCGGCCTTGCGTGCCATTGAGCTTGGCAAGACCGTGAGTCTGCCATCAGGCGGCTTGACCATACTTGAAGGGGTGTCATTTGCCATTGCCGCCGGTGAGCGGGTGGCCATCACGGGTGCTTCCGGATCGGGCAAATCCACGCTGTTGTCATTGCTGGCCGGATTGGATCTGCCCAGCCATGGCGATGTGGAACTGGGCGGAGCCTCGCTGGCGGCCCTGGACGAGGATGCGCGGGCGCGTTTGCGTGGCGACAAGGTGGGTTTCGTATTCCAGTCCTTCCAGTTGCTGCCTTCACTGACGGCCTTGGAAAACGTGATGCTGCCATTGGAATTACAGGGTGAGCGGCAGGCCGAAGAACGCGCCCGCGCCGTGTTGGCCGCGGTCGGTCTGGCCCAGCGTCTGACCCATTATCCGCGCCAGTTGTCCGGTGGCGAGCAGCAGCGCGTGGCCCTGGCGCGGGCCTTTGTCACCCGTCCGGCAGTGCTGTTTGCCGACGAGCCCACCGGCAATCTGGATACCCACACTGGCGAAGCCGTGGTCGACCTACTGTTTCGCCTGAACGCCGAAGCCGGCACAACCCTGATTCTGGTCACCCACGATGCCAGCCTGGCGGCGCGCTGTGATCGTGTGCTGCATCTGGATGCCGGGCGACTGGTGCCAGCGTGAGCGATCCGGCCGCACAGCGGAACTCTGGTGTGCCGAAGCGGAGGCTCTGGCAAGATACGCGGGCCCAGGGTGCCGGGAGCACATGATGGACAGGCCACGGATTGCACTGATTGCCGCACTCGACCGGAACGGGGCGATAGGCAAGGACAATCAACTGCCCTGGCATCTGCCCGATGACCTCAAGCGTTTCAAGGCCCTGACCCTGGGCAAGCCCATCCTGATGGGGCGCAAGACTGCTCAATCCATTGGTCGCGCCCTACCGGGGCGGGAAAATCTGGTGTTGAGCCGCAGCGGCCAGTCACCCGTCGGGGGCATGCAGATCGTGACCAGCGTGGACGAGGCCCTGGAACAGGCCCAGGCCATGGGTGCATCAGAATTGGGCGTGATTGGTGGGGGCCAGGTCTATGCCCTGACTTTGCCCCTGGCCGATGTGCTGTATCTGACCTACGTCGATGCCACGATCGAGGGTGCCGATGTGCATTTTCCGGAACTGGATCCCAATAACTGGCGCTGCGTGCGCAACGAAAAGCATGAAGCCGATGCGCGTCACGCCTACGCCATGCATTTTGTCGAGTGCGTGCGCGCACCCTGAGCGGATTCAGGTACGCCGCGGAATCGGCGGCGGAACATCGCGTCCCGGCACCTGGACAAAGCGCGGGGTGGGATCGTCCAGGGAAAGGGCCGTGAGCTGACCGCCCCAGACCGCGCCGGTATCGATG
>CAYRJS010000384.1:0-2578 GCA_964424535.1 uncultured Aquimonas sp. | reverse complement strand
GGATGTGCTGAGCAATCTCGCGTTTGCGCTGATGGCGATATTGGGATGGCGGCAACTGCGGCGCGTTCCCGATAGCCGTTTGGATACGGGTCGACGCATCCTTGTGCAGGCTTTTCTTGCCGGTCTGCTGCTGACCACCTTCACCTCCAGTTTCTATCACCTGGCCCCTGGCGATGCGGCGCTGGCGGTGGATCGGCTGGGTATCGGGGTGGCTTTTACCGGCTTGCTTGGGCTGGCGACGGCGGATCGGATCCGTCTGCGGGCCGGTCTGATCCTGGCTGTGGTCATCGCCCTGGCCGCGCCGGCTGCAGCCTGGTGGCACGCCCATAACGGCAATATGACGCCTTGGGCGATGCTGCAAGGCGGCGGATTGTTGCTTTTGCTGGTGCTGGCAGGCCGGCGCCTGCAGCCCGGTGCCTTGGGCTTCTCGCTGCTGGCGGTAGTGGGCTGGTATGCCCTGGCCAAAGGATTGGAACTGGCCGATGCCCCGGTTTTTGCCTGGAGTCAGGGTCTGATTTCAGGCCACAGTGCCAAGCATCTGGTTGCGGCGTTGGCGGCGTGGCCGGTGTTGACCGCCCTGCGACGGGCGGCCAACAGCCAGCGGGTCGGATGATCGTGCCGACTCAGACCCGCACCCATTCCAGTTGGAAATCCACGCCTGGGGCGGCATCGATCAAGCTGCCCGCCGGGCAACGCCGATGCACGGCGCGGGTAAAGGCCTGGAAGCGTTCCGGGCTGAGATCGATGCCGATCTCGATGCGGGTATGGACGCTCTGGAAATAGGCCTGCACATCGGCCGTGGCGAGAAATCCGCGCAGGTCGAGGCGGCCTTCGGTGGCCAATTCAACCGAAGTCACGGTGGCGCCAAATTCAGCGGCCACCACTTCGATCACCACCGCCAGACAGCCCTCAAGACCGGCCAGTACCAGTTCCAGGGGATTGGGCGCGCTGTCATCGCCACCCAGGGCCTCGGGTTCGGCGACATGGATATCGAACTGTCGGGCACGGGTGTGGGTGCGAAAGCGTCCTTGCCAGGTTCCGGCGACATTGATGGCGAGGATATCGGCTGGTGTGGCCGGGACGGTACGGGCAATGCTGGCAATACTCATGGGGGTTCTCCTTGGGGTGGTTGGATCAGGACGTCAACGCCGCTGCGACTTCTGCCTGGGCAGCTACGGCGGGATGGGAACGCTGGACTTGGCGGGCTTCGCGTTGGGCGGCAATGGCGTGAGCCGGATGGCCGGGTTGGACGCGGCGCTTGCCGGCACCCAGCAGGCGTTCGCGCAGGGTTTCATCTTCGGCATAAGCGGTGCGATAGCGGCCACGGCGCTGCAATTCGGGCACGACCAGGTCGATGAAATCCTCGAAGGTGCCCGGTGACAGGTGCTGGATCAGGTTGATGCCATCGGCATCGGTGCCATCGATCAACTTGACCAGGCGATCGGCCACCTGATCCGGGGTGCCGGCGATGAACAACTGGTTGTTGGCGGGATGGGACAGGTGCTGCACCAGCTCACCCACCTTTTTGCGGCCCTCGCCCTCCGCCCACATGCGCTCGAAGGTCTGCATCGCATCGCCGCCGGAATACTGCAGGTAGCGATCGGTGTCGTCACCGGAAAGGTCGATGCCGGACCAGCCGCTGAAGATCACCAGATGACCTTCCAGATCGCGGTTGTCGACCAGCAGTTTGACCTTGGCATCGACCTCGTCACGGTTATGTCCGGTGACGATTTCGACCCCGAGAAAAGCCTTCAGGTCATCGGCCTTGCGCCCGGCTGCCACGGCCTGACGGCGCAGATCGGCAATCTCTTCGCGCGCCTGCTGGTCATCGCGAGGCAACAGGAACACGCCTTCGGCATGACGGGCGGCAAAAGCCTTGCCCCGGGTCGAGGTTCCGGCCTGGTAGATCACCGGGGTGCGCTGACGCGAGGGCTCGGACAGATGCGGGCCGACGACTTTGTAATGCTTGCCTTCAAAACCGATTTCATGCACCCGGTCCGGATCGGTGTAGCGCAGGTGGGTGCCATCCAGCACCACGGCGTCATCGTCCCAGGACAATTCCAGCAGGCGGTAAATGACATCGAGGTATTCATCGGCGATGGCATAGCGGTCATCGTGGCGAATCTGCTCATCGAGACCATAGTTTTTCGCGGCATCGGGCAGATAACCGGTCACCACATTCCAGGCCAGCCGCCCTCGGGTCAGATGATCCAGGGTGGAAAGCCGGCGCGCCCAGCCGAAGGGTGGTTCATACGTGGTGGTGCCGGTCACGGCAAACGCCAGATGCCGGGTCACTGCTGCCATGGCAGAAATCACCAGGGTCGGATCGATATTGGGCACCTGCATGCCCGCCCTCAAAGCCGGCGCGCGCGAGCCTTTGTAGGTGGTGTACGTGCCCACGACATCGGCCAGAAACACCGCATCGAACAAACCCCGCTCCAGGGTCCGGGCCAGGTCAACCCAGTAATCGAGGGTGTGATAATCGGTGCGGCGATTACCCGGCAAGCGCCACAAGCCGTGATTGATATGTCCGGGCGTGGCCATTTCAAAACCGTTGACATGAATCTGTTTGGACATG
>CAYRJS010000383.1:0-2598 GCA_964424535.1 uncultured Aquimonas sp. | reverse complement strand
CCGACCGCTACGGCAACGCCGCCCCTGACCAGCGAAATGATGCCACTGGTCACCAGTCGATCCTTGATCCTGGACATGACCGAAGCATCGGCGCGGGCCGTGGCCGTGGGTGAGCGTGGTGAAATCCTGATCTCGGAAAGCCGCACCGAATGGCGCCAGGTGGCAGACGTGCCGACCCGTTCCACCCTGACCGCCGTCAGCGCCGTGGGCAATGATGTCTGGGCCGTGGGCCACGATGGCACCATTCTGGTCAGCCACGACAGCGGCTTGACCTGGAGCCAGCAACGCCGTGATGTGCTGGACACCTCGCCGGATGCGGTATTCGATCCGCGTCAGGGCGTGCCCCTGCTCGATGTCCTGATGCTCGATGCCAAGCACGGTTTTGCCTGCGGCGCCTATTCCCAGTTGCTGCGCACCGATGACGGTGGTGCCAATTGGCACTTTGTCTCGACCAAGGCAGGTGATGTCGATGTCGACGCTGATGATGACCTGGATACCTACGAGGATGACGACACCGCTGGTATCGGTGACGAGGACAGCTGGACCTTCTCCGATGATGATCTGGCCATGGATGACATCGCCGAGCCACATTTCAACGCCATTGCCCGTACCGGCAGTGGTGCCCTGATCATCGCCGGTGAGCGGGGCACGGTGTTCCGCTCCCGCGACAACGGTGCCAGTTGGGAGCGCCTGCAGTTGCCCTATGGCGGTTCGATGTTCGGTGCCATTGGCTACGAAGGCGACCATGTGCTGGTTTTCGGCATGCGTGGCAATGCCTACGAGAGCCATGACCTGGGCGAAACCTGGGAGCAGGTCGATACCGATACGGATCTGAGCCTGATGGGCGGTGCCGGTTTCGGCAATGGCGGCTTCGCCCTGGTCGGAGCCAATGGCATCGTGCTGACCCGGGCCGACTCCAGTTCCGTGCCCAAACTCAGCATCCACACCAATGCCGCCCATGAGACCCCGGTTCTGGCCGGAGTTCTGGTACGGCCCAATCGCAGCCTTGTGGTTGCCGGCGAAAAAGGCGTGGACACCTTCACGCCCAACAGCAAATAAGGGGAGATCGACACCATGTCACACGGAGTCAATGTGGAGGCGGGTCCGATCACGCGGGCTCTGGAACGACTGATCTTTGGCGCCCGGCCAGCGGTACTGGTCGTGTTCGGCATCATTACGGTGATCGCCATCGTGCTGGCCAGCCAGTTGCGCGTGGATGCCGGCTTCAAGAAGCAGATCCCGCTCGAACACGAGTACATGCAGACCTTCCTCGATTACGAGGTCGATTTCGGCGGCGCCAATCGCGTTCTGGTGGCTCTGGTGGCCCCGGATGGCGACATGTTCACGCCGGCCTTCTTCACCGCCCTGGAAGGCATGACCACGGACGTGATGGGCATTGATGCCACCGACAACTCGCGCATGCGCTCGTTGTTCACGCCCAACGTCAACTTCGTTGAAGTGGTGGAAGACGGCTTTGCCGGCGGCAACGTCATTCCCAATGAATTTGACGCCGCCAACGCCACCGCCGAAGACATGGAAACGATACGCTCGAATATCGTCAAAGCCGGCATCGTCGGTCGCCTGGTCGCCAAGGACTGGTCGGGAGCCATGATCTGGGCCGATCTGGTGCCCGAAAGCGAAACCAACAAACTCGACTACCAGGACATCGCGGCCCAGTTCGAAGCCTTGCGCGGCAAATACGAAGCCCAGGGTTTTGATGTCCACATCATCGGTTTTGCCAAGATGGTCGGCGACATCAGCGACGGCGCCCGTTCGGTCATCAAGTTCTTCGTGCTGACCATCGCCTTCACCTGGTTGCTGCTGTTCCTGTATTCGACCTCGGCCAAGCTCGCCAGCCTGACCGTGTTCTCGGCCCTGATCGCGGTCATCTGGATGCTGGGTGCCCTGCGCCTGATGGGCTTTGGCATCGACCCGATGAACATGCTCACGCCCTTCCTGATATTTGCCATCGCGGTATCCCACGGCGAACAGATGATCAACCGCTTCCGTGGCGAGCTGTTCTTTGGCGGCCTGGAAGACGGCACCGTCGAGGAACTGCGCCAACGCGAGGGCGTGGATCCTTTGACCGCCGCGCGCTGCGCCTTTCGCATGTTGCTGATCCCCGGCTCGGTAGCCCTGATCGCCGGCTGCATCGGCTTTGCCACCATCTTGATGATTCCGATCCGGATCATCTTCGAACTGGCCATCACCGCTACCGTGGGCGTGGCCCTGACCGTGCTGACCGATCTGATCCTGCTGCCGGTGCTGCTGTCCTACACCCGCCTGCGCAACATGGATCGCAAGCGCGAATACCGCCTGCGCCAGCTCACCCGTTTCGACGTGATCTGGGCTGCCCTGACGCGCCTGAGCAAACCCCTGCCAGCTATCATCCTGATCGTGCTGGGTGCGGTGACCTGGTGGTTTGCCGAGGACTACGGCGACAAGGTCATGATCGGCGATGCCCAGGAAGGCGTGGCCGAATTGCGCCCGGAAGCACGCTACAACCAGGATGCCCGCGCCATCACGGAAAAATTCGCCCTGGGCGTGGACATCCTCAATGTCATTGCCGAAGGCCGCCCGGATGCCTGCACCCTGAGC
>CAYRJS010000382.1:0-2599 GCA_964424535.1 uncultured Aquimonas sp. | reverse complement strand
GGTGTGGCATCCACGCCGATCAGTTGCGCCGTGGACACCCCGATCGGGGTCAGCAGAATGGCGGCGGCCGAGTTGCTCATCATTTCGCCCAGCAGCAAGGCCATCAGATAGAGCACGGCCAGTACCACGTGGGGGCCGAAGCTGCTGACCAGGCCGATGCTGTGATTGGTGATGAATTCGGCCGCGCCGCTGCTGTCCATGGCCGTGCCCAGCGGCAGCAGACCAGCCATCAGCAGCAGCACGCGCCAATCGATGGCATCGTAGACGTCATCGACATCGATGCAGCCGGCCAGGATCATCACCGCGCCTCCGGCCAGGGCCGAGACGGCGATGGAAGTCCAGCCCAGGGAAGCTGAAACCACCACCATGGCCATGGTGAACAGGGCAAACGGCGAGCGCCAATCCTTGCGCCGCGGGGCACTGCGTTGGGACAACACGACGATATTGCGGTTGCGACGCAGAGCCGTGGTCTGGGATTCGGGCATGACCAGCAGCAGGATATCCCCGACCTGGAGCACGACATCGCCCAGTTTCTTGCGGATGATCTGGCCCCGGCGCTGGATGCCCAGGATCGAGGTGTGATGGGGCAGGCGATAGTCCAGCACCGCCAGGCGGTGGTCGGCGATGATCGAGTTGGGGGCGATCATCACCTCGACCATGACCTGTTTTTCATCCGCATCCGCACCTTCGACGTGTTCGGGTGTGGTGTTGAGTTTCAGCCGGGCCTGATCCTGCAACTTTTCCAGATCCGCCCATTGCCCGCGCAGCAGCAACACGTCGTTGCGTTGCAGGATTTCAGAACGCGGCGACCACAGTTTCTTGCCATCACGCCACAGTTCCAGCACGAAGATCCGGTTGTTCTTGGCCAGGTTGGCGGCTTCCACCGACATTCCCAGGATGGTGGAATCCGAGGCCACACGCAGTTCGGTGACGTAGTGGCCGAATTCGTACAGAGCTTGCTGCTCGGCATCGCGTTCACCCGGCAGCAACCAGCGCCCGAACACCAGCAGGTAGATGCAACCGGCGACCAGGCAGATGGCACCCAAGGGCAGGAATTCGAACATGGTGAAACCCGGGTGGCCCAGATCCTGTGCCATCGAGTTGACGATCAAGTTGGTGGAAGTGCCGATCAGGGTGCACACCCCGGTCATCTGGGCCACGTAGGACAGCGGGATCAGGGCGCGCGTTGCCGGCATGCCGATATTGATGCTGGCCGAGATCACGAGCGGGATGAAGACCGCGACGATGGCGGTGTTGTTGACGAAGGGCCCGATGATGGCCAGCACCCCGAACAGGATCAGCAGAAACTGCCAGGGTTTTTGGGCACGGCTGAGCAGGTGGCCGATGCGCGACAGCGAACCACTGCCTTGCAAACCCGCAGCCAGCACGAACATGGCCGCGACCGTGATCGTGGCCGGATTGCTGAAACCGCTCAGGGCCTGAGTCGGGCTGATCAGACCGAACAGCGTCAGGCTGATCAGCACCAGGATCGCGACCACGTCCATGCGCAGCTTTTCGGTGATGAACAGCGCCATCGACGCCAGCGCGATCACCAGCACCAGGATGATATTGAGGCTCATCGCGGCGACTGTCCGCTGTGGAATTTGGCACGGGGCCGGAAACTCGCCGTGGATGCGGATCTGGATATCGGGCTCATGGCCGAATCGAAGCGTCCAGACTGGGCAGGTAGCGCGGCGGCTGGCGGGCCTGGGTCGCTTGTTCAAAAGCATAGGCCAGTTCGATCAGGCGGGCTTCGCTCCAGGCCGGACCGACAAACAGCAGGCCCAGCGGCAAACCATGACTATCGCCCATGGGTACGCTCACGCCGGGGTAGCCAGCCACCGCGGCGACACCGGAATTGCCGCCCAGGTAGTGATCGCCCAGCACCACATCGGTACGCCAGGCCGGGGACGTAGTGGGAGCAATCAGGGCATCAAGTTGATGCGCGGCCAGGGTGGCATCGATACCTTGCGGGCCGGCCAGTTTCCGTGCCGTATCCCGGGCTTCAAGGTACGCGACATCGTCCAGGTCGCCCTTGGCGGCCGCCATTTCGAAGATTTCCTGACCGAACCACGGCATTTCCTGATCGGCGTGGTCACGGTTGAAGGCCATCAATGCTTCCAGGTCTGGATATGGACTGGCATGGTCACGCAGGTACTGCGCCAGGCCGTGCTTGAATTCGTACAGCAGAACTTCGAACTCGGCTTCATCCCATTGGCCCTGGGTCGGGATTTCAACCTCCACCACGCTGGCACCGGCGGCACGCAGACTTTCGATGGCGACAGTCATGGCGGCATCGACATCCGGGTGCATGCCCATGGCCGTGCGCAAAACGCCCAGACGGGCACCACGCAGACTACTGGCGCGCAGGTGCTGCTGGTAATCGACACCGTAGCGCGTGTCCGCTGCTGCGCCGGGATCGGTCGCATCCCGGGCTGTTAGCGCCGTCAGAACGATGGCCGCATCGGCCACATTGCGGGTCATGGGGCCAGCCGTATCCTGACTGATGGCAATGGGCACGATGCCGTTGCGGCTGACCAGGCCCACGGTAGGTTTGATCCCGACCAGACCGGCCACGGCTGAGGGGCACACGATGCTG
>CAYRJS010000381.1:1466-2603 GCA_964424535.1 uncultured Aquimonas sp. | reverse complement strand
AACCAGACCATCAGATCGGTGGCCAGGTCCGAGAGCGAATGCACGCCATCGGCCACCAGGGCAGCAGAATGACCCAGCACGCCGACCACGACCTTGATCGCCGCCAGGCTGGCATTGACGATGCCGCTGACGATGCTGTTGCGCCGCATCGCCTGTTCCCGGCTCGACTGTTGTTGCATGCTCATGTCGGTTCCACGGCCTCGATCCCGACCAGTATGCCGGTTGCGGGCCTCACGCGCTCCGACGCAGGGCTTCGATCCGCTCTTGCAGGGGTGGATGCGAGCGCATAAGACGTTGCAGGCCTGAAGCCATGCCGCCGGCAATGCCGAAGGCACGGATCTGGCTGGGCAAGGTGCTCTGCCCCTGGTTGAGGGAAAGCCGCTGCAAGGCCGCGATCATCTTGTCCCGACCGGCCAGACGAGCGCCACCGGCATCGGCACGAAACTCGCGCCAACGACTGAAGGCCATGGCCACCATCGAGGCCAGCAGGCCGAACACCAGATCCAGCACCATCACGATGATGTAGTAGAAAAATCCGGGCCGCGAATCATCGCGATTGCCACTCAGGGCCGCATCGAGCACGCGCCCGACCACGCGCGAGAGGAAGATCACGAAGGTATTGAGCACGCCCTGGATCAGGGCCATGGTCACCATGTCGCCGTTGGCCACATGGCTCATTTCATGGCCCAGTACGGCCTCGGCTTCGTTGCGATCCATGTTGCGCAACAGCCCGGTCGAAACTGCCACCAGCGAATTGTTGCGACTGGCCCCGGTGGCGAAAGCATTGATTTCCGGGGCATCGTAGATCGCCACTTCCGGGGTTTTCAGCCCCAAAACTTCGGCCTGGCGCTGGATCGTGCCGACCAGCCAGCCTTCCATCTCGTTGCGCGGAGTGACGATGACGTGGGCGCCGGTGCTGCGCTTGGCCAGGGTCTTGGACAGCAGCAAGGAAATGATCGAACCACCAAAACCGATCAGCGCGGCAAACACCAGCAGGACGCCATTGTTGCCCAGTTGCACGCCGAATACGTGTTGCAGCACGCTCAGTACCAATCCCAGCAGGACCAGCACGGCCAGGTTGGTGGCGAGGAAAAGTCCGACACGTCGAAGCAGCATCATGGTTTATCGTTCCTGCAA
>CAYRJS010000381.1:0-1366 GCA_964424535.1 uncultured Aquimonas sp. | reverse complement strand
CGCCTGGATCCTGCTCGGCCAGCCTCCGCATGTTCTGGCCGAATGTGGCTCGCTGCAGGCCCTGCTCGATACCGCCATTGCCACATTTGCCCTGGAACGGGTACCGAAAACCGACTGGCCGGCAGCTGAACTGCCGCGATAACCCAAACCTCATCCCAGGTTTTTCCGCACCAGCTCTGCAGATACCATCATGCCGCGGGACTTGAGGAACCGGCAGGTTCCAAGCATGCTTTGACGCGCCCGCAAATCCATTGGCTTTATACGCACATCGCGGAACCCGATACCAGCACGCCCCCGTGACCTCGAAACCTCGCAAGGACACCAGCCTTGAAGATCACCGGTTACCAAATCATGCGGACCCTGGGCCGTGGTGGCATGGCCACGGTGTATCTGGCCGAGCAGGAGTCGATGCAACGCGAAATCGCCTTGAAGGTGATGTCGACCACCTTGCTGGGCGACGAGCGTTTCAGCGAGCGCTTCCTGCGTGAGGCCCGCATTGCCGCGCGTTTGCGGCATCCGAACGTGGTCCAGGTCCACGACGTTGGTGCCAGTGGCGAGCAGCATTACATGGCCATGGAGTTCTTGCCCGGCGGCCCGGTGATCAAGCCGCAAGCACCGCCACGGCCGCCGGATTTCGCCTTGCGCGTGATCCGCCAGATCGCCAGTGCCCTGGACTACGCCGGCCAGCAAGGCATCGTCCATCGCGACATCAAACCCGACAATATCCTGCTGCGCGAAGACGGCAATGCGGTGCTGACCGATTTCGGCATTGCCCGCGCCGCCGACACCTCGCGCATGACCGGCACCGGGCTGATCATCGGCACGCCCAACTACATGAGCCCGGAGCAGGCTCGCGGGCACGCTCTGGATGGCCGCTCCGACCTCTACAGCCTGGGCATCGTCCTGTACGAAATGCTGACGGGACACGTGCCCTATCAGGCTACCGATTCCATTGCCGTGGGCGTCATGCATCTGACTGCGGAAATTCCGCGTCTGCCATCGCAGTACGAAGGCATCCAGCCCTTGCTGGAAGGCCTTTTGGCCAAGGATCCAAGTCAACGCTTCCAGACTGGCGGCCAGGTCGTCACCGCCATCGACAGCCTGCAGCACGGGCTTTCCACCTCCCAGGAAACCCGGATTCTGGCCGATTCGATCTCTGGCCAGAGCGCCGCCAAGGTTTCTTCCGACGGCTTTGGCCGGGGCCCGTTCACGCCGGGGCAAATGACAACCCCGCCGCCAATCACGCCAACCCCGACACTACTTCCAGCCAGCACACCAGCGCCTTCACGCCGTCGTATCTGGGCCGGTCTATTGGCACTGGTACTGGCTGCTGGCGCATTGGCCTGGTACGTACTGACGCCATCAC
>CAYRJS010000380.1:0-2624 GCA_964424535.1 uncultured Aquimonas sp. | reverse complement strand
TTGGGCCGTGTTTGGCATCGACCACGAACACGACCAGGTTGGCTTCATCGATGGCACGCAGAGATTGTTCCGCCGTCAAACCAGCCAGGCCTTCGGCTTCGCCACTGATGCCGCCGGTATCGACCAGAGCAAAGGGCTGGCCCTCGACGCGCTGGCAGATTCCATAACGACGATCGCGGGTCACGCCAGGCTGGTCATGCACCAGGGCGTCGCGGGTGCCGGCAAGGGCATTGAACAGGGTCGACTTGCCCACGTTGGGGCGGCCGACCAGTGCGACCAGTGGCAACACGTGGACCTCGACGAAGACGGTGCTTCAGGCACCGGGAACAGTGGTCATGACGAAGACAGGTTCCGCCATGACCTGCACGATTGTCTCACGCGGCAAGACTCAATGGCGATAGACGCCCAGCTTGCCGTCGATCGATACCGCGTAAAGCAGATCGCCACGAACCTGGGGAGCCGCGCGGATCGGCTTTTTGTCCAGGCGCTGGCGGGCTGCCGGGGTGCCGGTGGCACGATCAAACCAATGCACATAGCCTTGCAGGTCACCCACGGCAACCAGGTCGCCGTGCACGGCCGGGGTGGTGAGCCAACGGTGCATCAAGGCATCCTGTTTCCACAAGGCTGCTCCGCTGTTGCGGTCCAGGGCCCATAGCACGCCATCGCGATCGCTCAGGTACAAGACGTTGTCGGCCAACACCACGCCACCGTAGCTGGACATCTCGCGGTTCCAGAGCGGTTGCCCGCCATTCAAGGACAGGGCCATCACCTGGGCGTTGTAGGCCGAGGCAAAAATTTCGCCATTGTCATAAGCCATGGCGCCATCGATATCGACCATGCGCTCCAGCTCGGTTCTGCCCTCGCCGCCGGCAATGGTTTGTTCCCACAGCTGCAGGCCGTCATTGCCGCGCAAAGCCACGACCTGGCCGCTGTCATAACCGATCAGCACCAAGTCTTCGGCCAGAATCGGCGAGGAATTGCCGCGCAAGGTCAAGCCCGGAGTGCTGTGGTCATAAACCCAACGGCGATCGCCATCGGTAATGGAAAACGAGAATATGCGTCCGTCATTGGAACGCACGATGGCTTGACCACGACCGATGGCCGGAGCTGCCAGCACCTCGGATGAAACCTTGGCGCGCCAGCGTTCGGTGCCGGTATCAGGATTGAAAGCCAAGACCTCACCCGTGAGCGTGCCCACCACCAGGGTGCCCTCGCCTACGCTCAGGCTGCTGGACAAGGGCAAACCCGTATCGATACGCCAGAGGCTGGCTCCGGAATCAAGCCCGAAAGCTTGCAGCTTGCCGCTGACATCAGCGGCATAAAGGCGCTGACCGTCGCTGGCCGGTTCCTGGCGCAGGTTCAAGTGCCGCTCGCCCTTGCCCAGACTTTGCTGCCAGGCCAGGCTGACGTTGGCGGTTGGGGTCAGATCAACCAGTTCGGTCGGCGGTTCGATGTTTTCGCGCTTGTTGGTCTTGCCACAGGCCACGACCAGGATAGCCAGCAGCAGGATGGCCAGTAACCGTGCCACTATCAGGCTCCCGGCTCGGATTCGGCCACGCCCAGGTCGGCCAGCTTCATCTGCACGATGGTGCGATTCGGGGCTCCGGTTTCGAGCTTGCTCAAGGCATCCTCATAAGCGGCCTCGGCTTCGTCCTGACGTTGCAGGGCCATCAATGCGTCGCCGCGCAATTCTGCGGCCAAGCCGGAAAAGTCATCGGCCGGCAAGCGCGCCAAGGTATCCAGTGCGGCCTGTGGCTGTGCTGCTGCCAGTTGCAGGCGGGCCAGACGCAACTGCGCCAGGCCCGTCAGGGCCGGATTCTGGGCAACGCGTGTCGCCTGTTCCAGCGCCTGGGTGGCAGCCTCAAGATCGCCCTGCCCTACTTTTTCATCGGCCAACTGCAGCAAGGCCAGGGTGCCGTAGGGGGTTTTGGCGAAGCTGTCGCCCAATTCGCCTGCCAATTGTTCAAATTGTGCCGTGTCGCCACCATCAACGGCGCGCTGCATGGCCTGGAAGGTATTGGCGGCATCCAGCCGATGCTGTTGTTGGCTGTGTTGCCACCATTGCCAGCCCACAATTCCTGCCAGCCCGATCACCAGGCCGGTTGTTATGGCGCTGCCATTGGTGCGCAGCCATTCGCGTACGCGTTCGCTCTGTTCGAGGTCGTCCATCCTGGAAAAAACTCCGGCGTGTTGTGGGCCACGAAGGCGTGGCCGGTTATGCAATCAAGAAAATATGAGTCCGACTGCTGCACTCATTCGCTTTGCGGGGCAGTCAAGCCGGTGGAGGATACTGCAAAGCGGGCCACATTGGCACGGCGATATGCACTGATGTCCATGGTTTCGCC
Source organism: uncultured Aquimonas sp. (assembly GCA_964424535.1). Lineage (GTDB taxonomy): Bacteria > Pseudomonadota > Gammaproteobacteria > Xanthomonadales > Xanthomonadaceae > Denitratimonas. Next base: position 279 of record CAYRJS010000380.1, on the reverse strand, counting down.
ATCCAGCAGAACCTTGACTGCGGCCGCATTGCCGATCAGGACCCGCTCGACTTGCTCGGGATCGAAGCTTGGGGCTGAACCGGCTCGCAACAGATCGTGCATCAGGCGCGTGCCATCGCTGCCGGTCACTTCGATCCAACTGTCACCGGTCAGTTCCAGCACCAATCCTTGGGGCGGTGGCGGCTGGATCGCTTTGGTTGCCGGGGCCGGTTGGCTGGCTCGCATGTTCGAATAAAACGGTGTGAAACTGGCCATGACAGCATGTTCGGCGGCCGGTGG
>CAYRJS010000379.1:0-2638 GCA_964424535.1 uncultured Aquimonas sp. | reverse complement strand
GCTTTCTTCGCGGCGGCCTTCTTTGCTGCAGGTTTGCTCGTTGCCATGTTTCGGGTACTCCTCGTCATTGAAAAAGCTTTATCAACGCCCAGCAAATCACGCGGCCTGTGCCGCACACGAAAACACCCACGTCGATACCGACATGGGTGTCTTGTCGAAAAAGTTCGGTGGCATTACCGGGTGAGCCAGCACAACACAGAGAGGGCCACAGACCGGAGCAGCGAATTGCCTTGCCCCTGGATGTTGTTGCCACCTTGTCCAACTTGTTTGCGTTGTCACTCGTCCAACATGTCCGAACCCGGTTGCGCGCACGCTAAACAGGCCATGCCAAGCTGTCAACATTTATTCCCGATCGATCACGCACACGAGCTGCAACAGAGCTCGAACAGATGTTCTGGCAGCTTGTCTCTACTACCCCCGAGAACCCGAAAACATGCGTTCTGCAATCGCTCATCCGGATGCAACCAGGCTTGCCATCATCACGCGCAAAGCCTTGCATGGCGCGTCTTGCAGAACATTGAAGCAAACCGTCATCAAGGATGTTTGCCGAGCATCACGACACTGCGACAGATCAAATCCGCAGGTGGATTTCACGCTCTCATCGAACCCGTCACACCTTGTGCATCTTCAGCGCGGATTTCGCGTTGCACAAGTGCATTTGCGCCAAGTTTGCGTGACAGGAAAACCTGTCACGCATGCACATGCGTTGTTCACCGACCCGCAGACAGACACATCAAGTCGGCGTAGACAACGACATCAGGAAGCATCGTCCTCGGCTGCCACGGCGGCGTAATCTTCGGGACTGAGCAAGCCTTCGAGCTGGGAAGGGTCATCGGCTTCAAGCACGTACAACCAACCCTCGCCCCAGGCATCGGAGTTGATCGTCTCCGGGGCATCGACCAGGGCCTCGTTGACCTCCAGCACCGTGCCACTGACCGGCGCATAGATATCGGACGCCGCCTTGACCGATTCGAGCACGGCGCTGGTCGCGCCCTGGTCAAGGTGATCGCCGACTTCCGGCAACTCGACGTAGACCAGGTCGCCCAGCTGATCCTGGGCATGGTCGGAAATGCCAACCACCACGCGCTTGTCGTTTTCCAGGCGCGCCCACTCGTGCGAACGCATGAACCTCAGGTCACCGGGGATTTCACTCATGTCAGACTCCGAAATTGGATGAACCGCCCTGTGGCGGGATGTTGTGGCTGCCGATTGTAGGCGGAAGTCGGGTCGCGTGCGCACTCGTTCACACGGCCGCCTTGCCATCGCGCACAAAGGGATATTTCACGATCCGGGCCGGCACAATGCGGCCACGAATATCCACGCCCACCTCGTCGCCATCCACACCTGCGGGTATGCGCGCAAAAGCGATGGATTTGCCCAAGGTCGGGGCAAAGGTGCCCGAGGTGATCACGCCATCGCCCGCCGTGGTTTCGACCCGTTGTTCGTGGCGCAAGATACCCTTGCCTTCCAGTACCAGACCGACCATGCGCCGTGGCACACCGGCAGTGCGCTGGGCCTCCAGAGCCGCGCGCCCGATGAAGTCGCGGCCTTCATCAAAGGCCACCGTCCAGGACAGACCGGCCTCCAGCGGCGACACATCCTCGTCCATGTCCTGACCATACAGGTTCATGCCTGCTTCCAGACGCAAGGTGTCACGCGCACCCAGACCGCACGGCTTCACCCCGGCCTCGGCCAGACGATTCCAGAAAGCCACCGCCACCGCTGATGGCAAGACGATCTCGAACCCATCCTCGCCGGTATAGCCGGTGCGGGCCACGAACAGGGCTTCGCCCTGCACCCCGGCAGCATCGATCGCACTGAAGCGGCCCAGATTTTCGACAGCCGCCCGATCGGCCTCGGCCACCAGCGGCAATACCTTCGCGCGCGCCTGCGGCCCCTGCACGGCGATCAAGGCCAATTCGGGACGCTCATGTACCTGCACGTCAAATTCGGCAGCATGGGCCTGGATCCACGCCAGATCCTTGTCGCGGGTGGCGGCATTGGTTACCAGGCGGTAGTGATCCTCGGCCAGATAGTAAGCGATGAGGTCATCGATCACCCCGCCGCGCTCGTTCAACATGCAACTGTAGATCGCCCGGCCCGTACGCTTGAGCTTGTCGACGTTGTTGGCCAATAGATGATGCAAGAACGCCCGCACCTTGGCACCGTGCAGATCGATCACGGTCATGTGGGAAACATCAAACATCCCCGCCGCCTGGCGCACCGCATGGTGCTCCTCGACCTGGGAACCGTAATGGATGGGCATATCCCAACCACCAAAATCCACCATGCGGGCACCGGCGTTGCGGTGGATTTCATTGAGAACGGTCTTCTGACTCATGGCAATCTCGTGACGGGAACGGGATGCGCATTATCGCAGGGACCGCCGGTACTTGCTCTGGCCACAACAAAGGATCTCGGACCGATAAATGATCATCGGACACAGATGCACCCGGGCACGAATCCAACCCATTTGTCATTCGCGCCGCAGGACTGGCATCCGGTCGGGGTTGCGCATCATCATGTGTCATCGCTCCGCAAGGTCTGCACATGTCCCAATCCCAGTTCAGCCTGCTCCGCCACCGGCGTTTCCTGCCTTTTTTCGTGACCCAGGCGTTGGGGGCGTTCAATGACAATG
>CAYRJS010000378.1:0-2653 GCA_964424535.1 uncultured Aquimonas sp. | reverse complement strand
TCGTGATGACCGAACGCGACGACGTGCTGGCACTGGCACCCTCGCTGCAATTTGGTCAGTGGCTGGGTCTGCTGCTGGTGGTGATCATCGGCTACCTGCTCTACCGCTCCGCGGTGAAACGCGATTGAACCCGGCTGCCGCCGCTGGGCATCAGGCCTGCGGCGGCAGTAACTCAAGGGCCATCACGATGGCATCCTCGCGATCCTTGCGTGCAGGGTAATAGCGCGGTCGGCGACCGATTTCGTTGAAGCCGATACGCTCGTATAGACGAATTGCCGGGGTATTGGACGGACGCACTTCCAGGAAAACCCGCTCGGCCCGATGCCAACGCGCCAGATCCAGCAAGCGCGTAACCAGGTAATGTCCATGGCCGTGGCGCTGGTAATCCGGGCCAATACAGACATTGAGGATATGGGCCTCGCCAGCTCCGCTGGACAGCACGCCGTGGCCGATGATCTCCTCGCCCAAGACCAGCACCCAGCAACCGTGGCCGTTGAGCAGGCAATCGCGGAAGATGCCGCGCGTCCAGGAAAACTCGTAGGCGCTGGTCTCAACCTCCATGACCCGGTCCAGATCGCTCATGCGCATGGCGCGCAGGCTGGGTGCAGGCAGGGGCGATACGGCGCTCATGGGGCCGATGCCGAACGCCGCAACTGCCGCCGCAAGGCCCGCAGCAATGGCCAGGCCATGCGCTTGTTGATGGGATCGCGCAGGGCATCCAGCGCCGGCAAGGTGCAGGTCGCAGATGGCGCGCCCCTGCCGAAGGCCAAGACGGGAATATCCTGGGCGACGGGAACCTGACGAGCCACCTGATTCGGCTCCAGATCCAGCGTTCGCAGCAGATGCTGCAGCAAGCGCGCCTGCGGGCCGGCAAAAGGATCAGGGGCCTCTGCCGGCAACCACAGGCACAAGCGCACGCAAACTGGCACCGAGGCCGCGACTTCTGGCTCTGTTGCGACAGGTTCCGATCCACGCAAGCGCATCGGCGTGATCCCCAGCGCCTGCAGGCTGCGCTGCGTACGTACGTTCGAGCTGATCGATCTGGCCTGATTCGCGCTCATCAATCTGCCCGATGCCGGAAGCGCATGGCCTCAGGCTCCACCTCACGGGTCTTGGCCTGCTCGACCAGATCGGCGAGAAATTCGGCCCCGATTCGATCCAGGGCCTGGCCGAAAGCCTGCACCGAATCGACCATGCGCGTGCCTTCGGCACCGATCCGCTGCTGGTACTCGCCGATGACCCAGGGCCGGCCACCGTTCGAGGATTCCGCCCGCAGCACCAAGGCCACCACGACATCCCAACCGTTTGCGGTCGGTACCCGCTCCAGGCGCGCGATGCGGCCCTGGACGCGCAAGGTTTCCATCTGCGTGGGCAGACGATCGGTCACGACCCGGCTGACTCGTGTCGTGCGCAAGGTTTCAATCAGGCGCCGTTGCAGCAGGCGCGTGGGCGGGTCGATCCAGAGCTGGTAGTGATAGGCACGCAACTGGTCGGCTTCGGCATCCAGGGCGTAGATCAGGGCCTGATCGGAATACAGGCCATCGGCGCTCAAGACCTCGACCACGATGGGCAGCGCCACCGCCGGTTTTTCCAGCGGAGTGACCGCCCCGGTTGGCGCAGGCAAACGGTAATACGTCGTCTCGGGCATGCCCGGCGCGCCGGCACAGGCTGCCACCAGAAAACCGGCCAGGACCAGGACAAGATGCTTGCTCAGGCTCATGGTTCCTCCACCGTATCGGCCTTGGGACTGAACAACAGGCGATTGGGATTGCGCCGGATTTCGCGACTGAATTCATCGAAATTGCGGCTGGATGATTCCAGATGATGGGCCACCGAATCCATGCGCTGGGCCACGGTGCCCACGACGCGTTCCAGATCGAGCACGATCTGGCGAATCTCCGGCTGGTTCTCGGTCGTGGTCTGGTGCAGGGCCGCGATCAACTCGCGCGCCTGCATCTGGGTCTGTTTGAGATCGGCAGCCACCGTGCGCAGATCGTTCAAGGTGCCGCCGATGGCCTGGCGATTGTCTTCACCCAGCACCTGGTTGACCTGGTCAGCAGCCTGATTGAGCCGCGTCAACAGGCTCTGACCCTGGTCCAGAAGGATGGGCAGACGGGTATCCAGAGACCCTGAAATCGAGTCCAGACGCGTCGCCAGGGTTTCGATCAAGGGATGAATATGGTCACGGGCAAGGATGGTCAGTTCATCGGCCAGTTCGTTCATGGCGGCAAACACATCGCCCCCGACCACGCCGGTCACTTCGGCACCGGGCGGCAGCATGGCCGTGCTTTCACCACCCTGGATGGCGATGCGCACATCGGCCAGAAGGCCGCTGGCCTGGAGTTGGGCAATGCTGTCGGACGGAATCGGCCAATCCTTGCGCACCACCAGTTCGACCCGATAGCGCATGCCCTGGCTGCGGTCGGGAATGATGTCCTGGACCTGGCCGATGCGAAAACCCTGGTACAGCACCGGCGCGCCAAAGCGCAGGCCGGTGACATTATTGAAATAGGCGTGATAACCCGTGGTTGCACCGCCGCGCCCGGTGATCGCGAACAGGGTCGCCAGCAACAGGCCGAAGGCCGCCAGGGTCGCCACGCCGACCAGCAGGTAGTTGATGTTGTCGCGCTTCATCGCACCACGTCCGCTTGTT
>CAYRJS010000377.1:0-2658 GCA_964424535.1 uncultured Aquimonas sp. | reverse complement strand
TGTCCCTGCGCGGGATCGAAAAACCGGTAACCCTGGAGTTTTCCTGGTCCGCGCAGGACAGCCAGGCCACCCTTGATGGTACGGCCCGGATCAATCGCCTGGATTTTGATGTCGGTGCCGGCGACTGGAGCGATGCCTCGACCATCTCCCACGAGATCGGCGTACGCACGCATCTGGAATTGAGCACACCGTAAGCTCAGGCTCGCGCGTATGAAGTGGTATCGGCGCTGGTGGTCCAAGCCCGCATCCCGTGCCGGCAAGGCCGAGGCGAATGCCGGTGATGCCGACCTGCTGCGCGCCAGCGACAGCCTGCGCGCGCTGCTGGACGACCCCAAGATTCCAGCTTCGATTCGAGCCAGTCTGGCTGCCGACTACAGCCGCATCGAACTGATGCTGGACAAGCTTGAACACGGGCATGTGCATATGGCCGTGTTCGGGCGCGTCAGTGTGGGCAAGTCGGCCCTGCTCAACGCTTTGCTGGGTGAGGCGGCGTTCGAAGTTGGAGTTCTGCACGGCACCACCACCCGGGCTGACCATACGGCCTGGCGGGAAACCCGGGCCCAGGGCGTGCATCTGATCGACACCCCCGGCATCAATGAACTGTCGGGTGAGGAACGCGAAGCCCTGGCCTTTGATGTTGCCGGTCGCAGCGATCTGGTGATCTTCGTGGTCGATGCCGACATGACCGCGATCGAAGTCGATGCCCTGCACCTGCTGGCCCGCACCCAGCGTCCCTTGTTGCTGGTCTTGAACAAGGCCGATCGCTATACCGCCGAGCAACGCCAGGCCTTGCTTGAGCGTCTGGCCGAGCACGCCCGCGGCATCGTGGCCAGGGAAAACATCGTGGCGGTGATGGCTCTGCCGGGCAGCCAGAAGGTATTGCGGGTGCAACCGGATGGGCGGGAAATCGAGGAAGAACGCCTGCGTGCGGTCGATGTTGCGGCCTTGCGCGAGCGCATCCTGGCGATTCTCGAAAGCGAAGGCAAAACCCTGGTGGCGCTCAATGCCGCCCTGTTTGCCGGGGATGTTTCCGATCGCATCGGCACCCGCCTGATGGCCGTACGCAAGGATCTGGCTACCCGCACCATCCGCATGTATTGCCTGGCCAAGGGCGTGGCCGTGGCCCTCAATCCGATCCCGGTGGCCGACCTGCTGGCCGCTGCCACCCTCGATGTGGCTCTGGTGATGCACTTGTCGCGCATCCATGGCCTGCCCTTGACAAGGATCGAAGCCGGGCGCCTGTTGGCCACGATCGCAGCCCAGTTGGTGGCCTTGATGGGCGCGATCTGGGGCGTGCATCTGGTCGCTTCGGCACTCAAGATCGCCAGCGTCGGCCTGTCCACGGCCTTGACCGCCGTGGCCCAGGGCGCTCTGGCCTGGTATGCCACCGTGCTGGTAGGCGAGGCCGCCTCCAACTACCTGGCCCGAGGCAAGAGCTGGGGCGAGCAGGGGCCCAAGCGCGTGGTTGCCGGGATCGTGGCCCGGCTCGACCGGGATTCGATCCTGCGCGAGGCCCGCGAGGAAATCCTGGCGCGCCTCAAGGGTGGGTCGGAACGCGCGTAAGGCTTGCGGTCAGGAAACGGCCGTCAAGCCGAAATCGATACCCATCAGAACCAGGATGCCGAACACCGCGAACAGTGCCGCCGCGACAAAGCGTATCTTCGCCAAGGGCAAGCGCCGTGACAGGCTCTCGCCAACCAGAACGGCGGGCACATTGGCAGCCATCATGCCCAGGGTGGTGCCAAACGTGACCAGCACGAGACTGTCATAATGCGCGCCCAAGGCTACGGTAGCGAACTGGGTCTTGTCGCCCATTTCCGCCAGGAAGAACAGCACGACCGTGGTCAGGAAAGCTCCATGGCGCAGGCGTTGCGCGGAATTCTCGTCAAGCGAATCGGGGATCAGGGCCCAGATGGCAAAACCCAGAAACGCCAGGCCCAGGATCCAGCGCATCCATTCCGGCTCCACGTGCAGGGAGACCCAGTCGCCGATGGCCGCAGCCAGCAGGTGGTTGACCAAGGTGGCGACCAGGATGCCGGCGATGATGCGCCACGAAGATCTGGGGAAACGCGCTGCCAGCACGAAGGAAAGGAGCTGGGTCTTGTCGCCGATTTCAGCGATCGCGACCAAACTGAAGGAGGCAATCAGGGTTTCCATGCAAGAACTCACGCAGGCCGGCGATGCATGACCAATGACCCTGCCATCCGCCGCCGGCCCGGCTACGGATAACACGGTCAAAGGTCTCGCCCTTGCCACCGACGCCATGGTCTTTGGACCAAGTGTGTTGACGTCGGCTCCTTCGTTGCGAAGGCGGCTACTCCCCAATGACGCGGCGTAGTCTCGTTAATGGGCGCCGTGCTGTCAACAGCGTCCGTACACGTCTTCCAGACGTTCGATGTCGTCTTCGCCAAAGTAATCCCCGCACTGGGTCTCGATCAGGTGCAGGTCGCGCGTGGTCGGGTTTTCCAGCCGGTGCAGGGTGTTCATCGGGATATAGGTGGACTGGTTGCGCTCCAACAGCATTTCCTCGTCCCCGATACGCACCTTGGCGGTGCCATCGACCACCGTCCAGTGCTCGCTGCGGCGCTGGTGGCGTTGCAATGACAGGACCCCGCCGGGCTTGACCGTCAGACGCTTGACCTTGCAGTCATCGGCATC
>CAYRJS010000376.1:0-2658 GCA_964424535.1 uncultured Aquimonas sp. | reverse complement strand
CGCAGACCGTGCTCGTGCAGACGCAGGTCGGCGATCACCTGCGGATTGAGCAGACTGACCGTATAGCTGGCGGTGGAATTGCGAAAGCCCGGATGAAATTCCTCGGTGACCGCCGCCCCACCGAGGATGGATCGGCGCTCCAGCACGGTGACCTCAAGCCCGGCGGCAGCCAGATAAGCAGCGCAGACCAGACCATTATGGCCACCGCCGATGATCACCGCATCCCGAGTCTTCATGCCAGGGCTCCCGTGGGTATGGATGTGATTATTGTGGATCACGGCGACGCTGGCACCTGGGTACCTGGGCTATCGGGTACGATTTCATGACCATGGCCCGAACGATGCCAAGATGAAAGAACGCGTATTTGAATGGTTGCAGGCCAGTGCCGCCTGGTTGTTGCCAACTCTCCAGGTGCTATTCATTCTGGCCGTAGCCTGGCTGTTGCACCATCTGGCGATGCGCTTGATCGAGCGCTTGAGCCAACGCCGTGAACTGCCACCCCATCTGGCCATAGCTGCCCGGCGCATCGTGGGTTTTGTCGTGGTGATGACGACCCTGGTGTCGGTTCTGGATGTCTTTGGAGTCTCGGGCCGGGTCCTGTGGACGGCCTTTACCGGCTTTGCCGCCGTTGGCGCAGTGGCGTTTTTTGCCGCCTGGAGCGTGCTGTCCAATATCTTTTGTTCCTTGCTGATCTTTCTGACCCGCCCGTTTCGCCTGCATGACACGGTGGAACTGCTGGAAAACGGTGAAAAACCCGGGCTCAAGGGCCGGGTCGTCGATGTCAATCTGCTCTACACCACCTTGATGGAAACCGGCGATGCCCGCAGCGGTACCGTGGTGCAGATTCCCAACAGCCTGTTCTTCCAACGCACCCTGCGACGCTGGCGCGGCGAAGCGATACCGGAGCTTCCGGCCCGACTGCCCGGCAAGGACGACACGGCTGCTTGAAAAACTCTTTTTCCCGCGCGGGTACACTGGAGGGCAGTTTCAATGGAATTTGCCTTCATGTTTCATGCCGCAACCCTGACTGGCAGCAAATCCGAGCAATACCAGCAGTTGCTGGAACAGGCGCGTGCCTTGCTGCATGGCGAGCGTGACCGGATAGCCAATGCCGCCAATCTATCGGCCCTGGTCTATCACGCCTTGCCGCAGGTGAATTGGGTCGGTTTTTACTTCTTCGATGGCAAGGAATTGGTGGTGGGCCCCTTCCAGGGCAAACCGGCCTGTGTCCGCATTCCCCTGGGGCGCGGGGTTTGTGGCACGGCAGCGGTCAGTCGCCAGGTCCAGCGGGTCGAGGATGTCTTTGCCTTCGAGGGCCATATCGCCTGTGATTCAGATTCACGCTCGGAGCTGGTGGTGCCCTTGTATCAGGGCGATCACCTGCTGGGTGTATTCGATCTGGACAGCCCGATTCCATCCCGATTCGACAGTGATGACCAGGCCGGCCTGACCGCCATTGCAGCGGCCTGGCTGGAGGCCAGCGAATGAGCGAACCCTTGCGCGTTGGGCCCAAATCAGCCGCCTGGCTGCGCCAGGTGGGTATCCGTACCCAGGCCGATCTGGAAGCCGTGGGTGCGGTCGCGGCCTATGTCAAATGCAAACGCGCAGGTTTTCGCCCCAGCCTCAACCTGCTCTATTCCCTGGAGGGTTTGCTGCAGGGTTGTCATTGGCAAAAGGTGCCCGAGGATCGTCGGGCCGAACTGGTGGCTGCCGCCGAGCAGGGCATCGCGGAAATCCCGCCATCTCTGAGCCGGGCGGCGGCACTGCGGGTTTCGCAGGTGCATGTGATTCATGGCGATGATGCGGAAGCGGACGCATCCGATTCTGGCTTGGACGACCCGTCCGAGTCGTACGAATCCGATTGACGTCAGACTTCAGCTTCGTACGGCCGCGTAATCCCGTGCCGCAGCGTTCCAGCGCGGCGTGTCGTTGACCGCCGGGACCACATCCTGCGGTTGCGCCAGCAAACGCCAGATCTTGCGGTGTTCGGGGTTCATGAAATGCTGATCAATCACCTGTTCGTTCATGAATTTCAGCAAAGGTGACCAATAGTCGCGGGTATTGAGCAACAGGATCGGATTGAGGTAGATGCCCAGCCGCTTCAAGGTGATGGCCTCGAATAATTCCTCCAGCGTGCCGCATCCGCCCGGCAGCGCCAGCACTGCGTCCGAGCCGGACAGCAACAAGTGCTTGCGTTCGCGCATGTCGCCGACCAGTTCCAGATGGGTCAGGCCTGGGTGGCCCCATTCCAGATCGGCCATGAAACGCGGCAGAATGCCGACGACCCGGCCACCGGCCGACAAGGCCCCATCGGCCACCGCCCCCATCGAACCGCGCGAGCCGCCACCGTAGACGATCTCGCAACCAGCCTGGGCCAGCAGCACCCCGACTCGGCGCGCGTCGTCGGTGAAGTCGGTATGAGCGTGGTCACTGGAGGAGGCATACACACAAATACGCATGGGGATCACCTTCAAAGAGCAAGACGGTCCATTTTGCCAGCTCGACCATGCGATGGCAGCAGGCTACAGGCATCGAACCGCGACTTCATCGGGTGAAGGTGCTCGACCCTTGAAAAGCTGAACCGGTGATCCCACTTGCCTGTGCAACCGCTACCGAGCGGTTTTTCCTTCGGCTAGAATTGGCACTCACCTATCAAGA
>CAYRJS010000375.1:0-2666 GCA_964424535.1 uncultured Aquimonas sp. | reverse complement strand
TGTTCTTCCAGGGCAGCAACCCGCGTCTGCTGTTGGGTCTGGCTGGTTTCCACGGCTGCACGCAGTTCATGCACCCCTTCGACGACCTGGGCCAATACCTGCAGGGCATCGAGCAGCTGGTCGATGCGTTCGACCCGACCACGCTGGAAATAGCGGTGATACGCCAATACCCGGGCCAGCGACTCGACCCGATCCTGGGCCAACAGCAATTTCAGGCGTTCGTGCCGACCCAGCACATAGGTCGAACGCAGCAGGCTGGCCAGGGCTTCGCGCTGGGCACCCAGGCTCACCCCGAGCGTGACCCGTTCGTCTTCAAGTCGGCGCAATTCAACTTCCTGATCCTGGATCAAGCCATTGATCTGCTCCAGGGCCCGGCTTTCCTCGCCCACGCGCTGGTCAGCCTCACGCAAGGCCCGGGTGGCATCACCGCGTTGGGCATCCAGGGCATTGCGGGCCACGACCAGTTCGGCAATCTGGCGGCGCACCCTGTCCAGTTGTCGCTGGGCCTCGGCCTCCTTGGCCTGTTGTGTCGCCGAGGTTGGCGCCACCGCCTGCTGGGCTGGTGCCACCCCGGGAATGGCGATCAAAAGGCCAACCAGGCACAGGAGCGATCGCCAGGACCGCAAGCCTGCGCTGTGGGCGCGATGCACGTTCACGGAACCGGCAAAAACTCGATCAGGGAATGGCCGGTCATCTGTGCGGGCGCCTTGATGCCCAGCAGATACAAGAGGCTGGGGGCCACATCCTTGAGGGCGCCATCATCCAGCACGCGCGCGGGCCGACCGAAATACACCAGCGGCACGGGACCAGTGGTATGGGCGGTATGGGGCTGGCCGGTGGCCGGATCGCGCATCATTTCCAGATTGCCATGATCGGCCGTGAGGATCATCTCGCCGCCGACCTTGCGCAGGGCGGACACGATCGCCCCCAGGGCCGCATCGATGGCTTCGGCCGCGCGGATGGCAGCACCCAGATCGCCGGTATGACCGACCATGTCGGGGTTGGCGAGGTTGCAGATGATGGCGTCGAAACGCTGGCTTTCGATGGCTTCGACCAGGTTTCGGGTGACTTCCGGGGCGCTCATTTCCGGTTGCAGGTCATAGGTGGCCACCTTCGGGCTGGGCACCAGGATACGTTCCTCACCGGGCCAGACCTGCTCGCGGCCACCATTGAAGAAGAAGGTGACGTGGGCATATTTTTCCGTCTCGGCGATGCGCAACTGACTCAAGCCCTGGGCCGCCAGCACTTCGGGGAAGGTGCCTTCCAGGGTTTCCGGGCCATAGGCCACGGTCGCCGGCAGGGTTGCATCGTATTCGGCCAGGCAGACGAAGCTGGCCAGATCGATGGCTCGGGGCCGGGTGAAGCCAATCTCATCCGGGGTCACGAAGCACCGACTCATTTCCCGGGCTCGGTCGGCCCGGAAGTTCATGAAGATCACGGCATCGCCGTTCTGCATCGGGCTCGCGCCCTCGATGACCGTGGGTTGCACGAACTCGTCGTTTTCCTCGCGAGCATAAGCGGCATCCAGGGCCGCGAGCGGGTCGGCAGCACGCCAGGGCGCATCGGCTTCGGCCACGGCCCGGTAGGCTTTTTCCACCCGGTCCCAACGCTGGTCGCGATCCATGGCGTAATAGCGCCCGGAGACACTCGACACGAAGGCGCCGGGAGTCCTGGCGCAGACCGTCAGCAATTTTTCCAGGCTGGCCCGGGCCGAACGCGGCGGGGTATCGCGGCCATCGAGAAAGGCATGCACCGCGATCCGGCCCACGCCTTGCTGGCGGGCCAGATCCAGCAAGGCAAAGATATGGTCCTCGTGGCTATGCACACCGCCCGGTGAGAGCAGGCCCAGCACATGCAAGGTGCCGGCATTGTCACGTGCGGCCTGGCAGGCGCCCAGCAAGGCCGGGTTGGTGTAGAAACTGCGGTCATGGATGGCGGCATCGATCCGGGTCAGATCCTGGTACACCACCCGGCCCGCGCCCAGATTCTTGTGCCAGACCTCGGAATTGCCCATCTGCCCCTCCGGCAGGCCAACCTTCAGGCCCGAGGTATGCACCAGGGTATGCGGACAATCGCGCAACAACGCCTGCCAGTTGGGCAAACGCGCCTGCGCCACGGCGTTGTCGGTGGGGTCTTCCCGATGGCCCCAGCCATCGAGGATCAGAAGCAATACAGGCTTGGGACGGGCCACGGCATGACTTTCGGCAATGGGAACCTGCGCGATGATAGCGGATGCTGTGCGGGTACCGTGACCGGGCACCCGCGCGATTCCCGGCGGCAATGCGCCTCGCCTCAATGGCCACTTGCTTGGCCCTCAGACGTCACGTTGTCTGACTGAGTACGTCACGGGGTCATTCCATTCTCATTATCCGGAGATCGACCATGCGTAGCTTTGTCTTCGCCCTTGTCCTGGCCCTTGTCGCCCCGATGGCCCTGGCCCAGCAGGACATCAGCCATGTCAATGCCAGCATCCAGACCGAAGCTGGAAGCCAGTACGGCAATCTGGAAACCATCAATGGCTCGATCCAGGTCGCCGCCGGGGTCAAGGCCGGGGCCGTGGAAACCGTCAATGGCAGTATCACTATTGCCGACCAGGCTCGCATTGATGGTGCCGAAACCGTCAATGGCGCCATCCGCATCGGTGCAGGGGTCGTGATCAAGGGCGA
>CAYRJS010000374.1:0-2699 GCA_964424535.1 uncultured Aquimonas sp. | reverse complement strand
GTACTCGGCCGGATACCGCGATACCGACCCGGCACCTTGAGCGGTCCAGTTATCGCATTGCAAGGGGACATAAGAGCGGCCCAACTCGGTCGCCTCGACCTCAAAGCGGGCCTGGGCCCCGCTGGGATGGGTCAGTGTGCCGACCCGTGAACCGGCAGCGTTCATGCCTGCGTAGCCACACATCCCACCCTCAAGCTGCATCGGTTCAAGGGCCAAGGGCCCCAGATTGAAGCCCCAGGTACTGCCGTCCGGGCGTATCACCGTCTTCAGCTGGCCGTTTTGATAGGTATACGAGGTGGTACGCGTACCCTCGGTCACACTGGCAATGCGATGGCTGCTGGGCACGTAGGTAAAGGTCAGGCTGCGACCGTCACTGGTGGTGATGGATACCAGCCGCCAAGGGTCGGTGTTGTCCCAGGTATAGGTGAGGGTGTTGCCATGCCGATCGGTCACCAGGGTCGGCAGGATCCAGGTCTCCTGGCGGCGCAGCAGATACGACTCGGGGAGGCGGTTGTCTGCCTCATCGGAAGGCTCGGGTTGATCGGGCAGCTCTCGCGCCATCGGTGCCGGGCTCGACTTGGTCAGACCAACCGCACCGCGAGTCACCAGGTGGTCCATGCGATAAATGACCCCATCGGGTGTGCGCACTTCAAAGCCCTCGCCCTGCCCCATGCTTGATGGCGTCAGCGAGCTCAGGCAGCGCAGGTGTGCCCCTCCTCGGGTTACCAGTTTCCAGTCCTGACCATCGGTGGGCCGTACCAGATTGCCCGAAGCCCGGGTCAGAATCTCCTGATCACCGGCCCCGGGCAGATACAAAGAACTGCCGTGCCAATACTCCATGGCCGTAAACCAGGCACCATCTCCGGTTCCTATGGTTGGCGGCTCACCGAAACGGCTGCAGCGTTGATACTGTGTTGGATCAAAGCGCTGGTCGGACGAGGCCGCCACAGTCCAGCCCATGGACAAGGAAAAGATGCCGTGCAGATGCGGAATTTCCAGTTCCCAATCACCAAAATGACCGGGCAGGCCCAAGTATTGTCCCAGTTCGAAACGCCGACCAACGGTCACCGGCAAATCGGCGTTGCCCGGTACGCTGACATCGTTCTGGATAAATTTGAGCCCACCCGAAGCCGTATCGATCTGATCCCCGAACAAGTCCGTACCCAGCATGGCCACGTCACTGCGCTGCTGGATCAGCGAAGCGTACTCTTCATAGGGATTGACCGCGTCTGAAGGGGTCTGCGCGGTGACCGAAAAGGCCCAGGCCAAGCAAAGCCACACCGGTAACCACACGGGCAACTGTCGCCAGTTGAAACGGCCAGAACGCCTGGTGGCAAATGACTGGCTCACGGCCACGGCCAAACGATGATCGGGCGCAACGTTACGCTGGACAGGCGCACGGGCGCGGTCCATCAACGAGTACAAGAACATTATGGACTCCTGCTGGCCGATCACACGGAGTTTGGATAAACCGTATGTGGCTGGTAAGCCCCCCTGCCGGCGCAGGTTAGTGGTTGGAGTTTTGGAATGTCAAGGGGATAGCAGATGAGGTAATAAATAGATTCGGTGATTGGCGATACCGCGCAGGATCAGTCACGCAGTTGCAGGTTCGCCGGACGCAAGTTGGTGTAGCGCCTCAATGTCGCCCAGTCCATGTGCCCGGAGAACTGGGCCACTTCGTGGATCTGGTATCCGGCCTCGAACAAGCGGCTCACGCCTTCATGGCGCAGGTCGTGGAAATGCAGGTCTTCAATACCCAATCGCTCACAGGCGCGAGTGAAGTTGCCCTGTGCCGTGGCGGAATTGAACGGGAAGATCCGGTCATCGGTGCGCGGCTGACGGTCGATGATCTTCAGGGCGTTGCGGGTAAGTTTCACGGTGACATGATTGCCCCGGCTGCCCTTGGGACTTTTCATGTTCCGCACTACGGCGGTCATCGCGTGCCGGTCGATGTCTTCCCAGCGCAGGCGGAAGATTTCGCCCAGGCGGCGGGTGGAGGCAATGGCAAAGTCGACGACATCACCCATCGGAATCTGCCGGCGGGATTTGGAGTGCTCGAACCAGTCACGAAGCTGGTTCAGTTCCTCGTCTGTTGGCCGACGCTCGCGGCGAGTGCTCTCGGCCACCAGTTCCAGATGCAGGGACATGTGGATGCCACTGGCCAGCGCATCCAACGACACCGGATGGCCCCAGGCACCGCGCGCCACTTTCAGCACCACGCGCAGCCATTTCAGATCCATGTAGGCGGTGGAGGGCTTCACTCCAGCCAGCAGGCGTTGACGAACATGCTCAATAATCAAGTCAGGAGTCAAGGCGCTGGCATCCCAATCACCGATGCGCAGTTGCAGGTTGCGCAAGAAGCCGGTCTTGGCATCGGACCACTGCTTGATCGGATAGAACTCGTCAATGTAGCGATCGATCAGGGAAGAAACCAGAACGGCGCGCCGGGCCTTGAGCCGGGCCACGGCCTTCTCGCCCACGCCGTCCTGCTTCAACTCCGCTTCCCGATGGCGTGTCCACTGCTGGGCGGTGGGCTTGTCGTGGAAAGTACGTGTTTCCCGATGTAGGACCGTGTTGCCACGCATGATGCGAATGGTGGCGCGATAGCTGCGGGTGCCGTCCTTGCGGCGACGTGCGATGATGGTGGCCAATTGGGTGCTCCTGAAACCCTGCGCGCACAGTGGCGCAGTACGGGAGCA
>CAYRJS010000373.1:0-2705 GCA_964424535.1 uncultured Aquimonas sp. | reverse complement strand
AAAAGGCCGCCGGGAAACCGGCGGCCTTTTTGCTTTCCAGCGCATCAAACAATGCAACGCAGTCAGTACCGCATAGGTTGCGGTGAGCCCGCGAACCGCAACACCCGCACACCCGGAACCTCGCGTTACACCACCATAGGTTGCGGTGAGCCGGCGAACCGCAACACCTGCACTCCCGAAACCTCGCGTCACACCACCATAGGTTGCGGTGAGCCGGCGAACCGCAACACCGCAGCATCCGGATGCTTGCCATGTCGGGCGCATCGGTGCGCCCCAATCTGTCTTGCGGCCACCCAGCCAGCCGGACAACTGGGAGCGCCGCCCTCAACGCAGATGCGGAATCACCTGCGCCAGCAACTGCGCATCAAGCAGTGCGCCATGCAGATCGCGCCGGTGCGGGATGCTGAAACGTTTGAGCAGGTTATCCAGCGTGGTCGACGCCCCGGGAAAGCAGGCGCGCGCCAGTTTCAGGCTGCAGGTGATGCGGCAGTAGCGGCTCAAACCACCGGGAATGCCAGCAATGCGCAGCTCGTTGTCGAGAAAGCCGACATCGAAAGCCGCGTTGTGCGCGACCATTTCGCTGTCGGCGAGAAAACCCAGCAGGTCACCGGCCTTGTCAGAGAACAACGGCTTGCCGACCAGCATCTCGTCGGTGATGCCGTGCACCCGCCGGGCGCCCAGGTGGATGGCGCACCCAGGCTGCAGGTAGGTGTGAAACTGGCGCCCGGTGACCTGGCCATCCACCAACTCCACCGCACCGATCTCGATCACGCGATCGCCGAGGCGATGGGAAAGACCGGTGGTTTCGGTATCCAGTGCGACTTGCCGCATATGAAGAACTCCGCAATGAGGGATCAGCCAGATGATCCGGGTTGCTGCGACACATGATGTCGCACCTCACTGGCGTGCGGTAACTGCCCGACATGAAAGGGTCCGACAGCAATGCGACACATCCTGTCGCATCCCTGTGCCGTAATGGTCGCCCCACGTGCCAGCCAAGGGAACATCGCATGACCACACCTGCTACCCGAATGCAGATCACCCTCGACGCCGAGCAAACCGCGCGCCTGCTCGAATGGGCCGGGAAAGGCACGCAAATGGAGTTCGATGCCGATTGCGAACCATCCGGATACATCCTGGAAATCGCCATCGGCAGCTTCCCTCCACATGCCGAAGCGCAAGGCATCGCCGGGCGGATCGACTTGGGCGAAGTGGACGTCAAACTACTCGATGCCGAGGCGAACCGATGACCACAGCCTCGCCTTCACCCATGACATTGCGTGTGGCCGCGACGATGCATCACGGGCGCAACCCGCAGCAGCAGGACGCGATGTGGCTGGCCGGCGAAGCCTGCCAGCACGCCGATATGCCGCCGCACGAAACCACTTTCACCGCCGACAACCGACTGTTCGCCATCGCCGATGGCGTCGCCACCAGCCCCGGTGCCTCACGCTCCAGCAAAACCGCGTTGAAGGCGCTGGCCAACGCACTCAACGCGCATCCGGACTGGTCATTCGACGGCATGCTCGGCGTCCGCCATGTGCGCGCTGCACAGGCTGCCTTGTGCGACGCATTGGCCTCGCGCGCCTTGGCCTGGGGCTCATCCACCACCCTCGTGGCCGCGCATCTGATCGGCGACAGACTGGCCGTGGTCAACAGCGGCGACAGCCGCGCCTACCTGATCAAAAGCGACGGCCGAACCCGAAAGCTGAGCCGCGATCACACCGAACTCCAGCACCTGATCGACAGCGGCGAGGCGCAACCGGGCACCGAATACGCCAGCGTCTACCAATCACTCAGCGACTGCCTGATCGCGGACCCTGAAGCCGGCGATTTCGCCGTGCACCGCGAGACGGTCCAGCTGCAACCCGACGACCGCCTGATCCTATGCAGCGATGGCGTCCACGACGTTCTGAACGAGCCGGAGTGGCTGGCCACCATGCACGCCACACCCGATCCGTTGGCGATGGTCACTATCACCCGCAAGGCCGTACTGGAGCACGGCGCGCCGGACAATTTCTCGATGATCGCAATGACGTTCGGGGTCGACGCATGAAGTCATCACGTCGCTTACGCACCGTTGCGATCGAAGCCGAGCAAGCTGTCCTGGGCGGCCTGCTGATCTCGGCGCAAGCGCTGAAAAGAATCGAACGACGCATCCGCGAAGAAGATTTCTTCGACGCCAGACACCGGCTGATCTATCGCGGCATCTGCGAACTTGTCCAGCGCAATACGCCCTAGGATACGGTCACACTGGCCGAGTGGCTTGATACCCACGCCCAGGCAGAAGAGAACATCAGCAGCGCCTATATTCTGGAGCTGGCCAGAAACACACCCTCGACCGCCAATATCATCGCCTATGCCAACACCGTCCGCGAAAAGGCACTGCTGCGGCAGCTCATCAATGTCTGCGCAGCCAACGTAGATCGCACCTTCAACCCCAAAGGACTGAGCAGCGAGGAAGTGCTGGTCGAAGCGGAGAATCGCCTGATCGCCATCGCCTACAACGTCGCCCCTGCAAAACTCCTATCACCCAGCCAATACCCATCGTGATGACCGAGTCGGTGCAATCAAGCGGCCTGCGCAGCCTGCCAGCCACCGGCGCAACAGGCGCAAAAACGCCAACGTGATCCGGCCATCGGCGATTGCGCGCAGCAGCCAGCGCAGGTTGTAACCGGCTGCCGCCAGCACCGCGTTGAGAGCAT
>CAYRJS010000372.1:0-2717 GCA_964424535.1 uncultured Aquimonas sp. | reverse complement strand
GGTCGCGGACTGATCCGGGTGCCGTTTCAGCCAGGCGGCCAAGTCTTCGCGGTAGGCGTCCATGTCGTCGGCGTAGCTGTCGTGGACGCAAGGATCGCAGCCGCTGTCGCAGCAGTCGCTGGGCAAGGGGCGCTCGGGCGGTTCGGGTTTGGGGTCGTGGATGGTGATTGGCAGTGGCGTATCCATCACTTCATTTTGGCCCTGGCGAAGGCGTCAGCCAAGGCGGAAGCGGGAGCAGCCGCCGGTTTCTGGCGAGTATTGCGCTCATTTGCCGGGTGCGAGTGCGGACGACGGGCATTGGCCGGGCGCGCCTGCGGGCTATTGTCTTTGTGGCGACTGGGCTGTGCGTGTCCGGGTTCGTCGGTCAGGCGCATCGACAGGGCGATCCGGCGCCGTTCCAGGTCCACCTCCATGACCTTGACCTTGACGATATCGCCAGCCTTCACCACCTCGCGCGGATCCTTGACGAATTTTTCCGACAGCGCCGAAACATGGACCAGCCCATCCTGGTGCACGCCCAGATCGACAAAGGCGCCAAATGCGGCGACGTTGGAAACCACACCTTCCAGCACCATGCCGGGGACAAGATCACGGATATCTTCGATGCCTTCGGCAAAAGCGGCGGTCTTGAATTCGGGGCGCGGATCGCGGCCGGGCTTTTCCAGTTCCTTGAGGATGTCGCGGACCGTGGGCAAGCCGAAGCGTTCGTCGGTAAAGGTTTCCGGTTTGAGCGCACGCAGAAAGCTGATATCGCCGATCAGGGCCTGCACGCCGCGACCACTGGTGGCCAGGATACGCTCGACCACGGGATAGGCTTCCGGATGCACGGCTGAGGCATCCAAGGGGTTGTCGCCGGCGCGGATGCGCAGAAAGCCGGCACATTGCTCGAAAGCCTTTTCACCCAGGCGCGGCACCTTGAGCAAGGCCTTACGACTGGCGAACGGACCGTTGGCATCCCGGTGCTTCACCACGTTCTCGGCCACGCTCGTCGACAAACCGGCCACCCGCGCCAGCAGCGGTGCCGAGGCGGTATTGACGTCAACGCCCACGGCATTGACGCAGTCTTCCACTCGCGCATCCAGCGTACGTGCCAGTTTCACCTGATTGACGTCGTGCTGGTATTGGCCCACGCCGATGGATTTGGGATCAATCTTGACCAGTTCCGCCAGGGGGTCCTGCAGGCGTCGGGCGATGGACACCGCGCCACGCAGGGAGACATCCAGATCGGGAAATTCCTTGGCCGCCAGTTCCGAAGCCGAATACACCGAAGCCCCGGCCTCGCTGACCACGAGCTTGCCGATGGCCTGATCCTTCAATCCGCGGATCAATTCGCCGGCGAGTTTGTCGGTTTCGCGCGAGGCGGTGCCGTTGCCGATGGCGATCAGATTGACCGCGTGCTGGCGGCACAGGCGGGCCAGTTCGACCAAGGAGGCATCCCATTGCCGGCGCGGTTCGTGCGGGTAGATCGTGGCGGTATCCAGGAGCTTGCCGGTTGTATCGACCACAGCCACCTTGACCCCGGTGCGGATGCCCGGATCCAGGCCCATCACGACCCTGGGACCGGCAGGTGCGGCCATCAGCAGGTCCTTGAGGTTGTCGCCAAAGATGCGAATGGCCTCGTCCTCGGCCACGGCCCGGGCCTGGCCGAACAGGTCCACGGTCAGGTGCAGGTGCAATTTGATGCGCCAGGTCTGGCGCACGGTTTCCAGCAACCAGGCATCACCGGCACGGCCACGATCGGCCACGCCCACCTGCACCGCGATCCGGCCCTGGGCCTCGGCGTGACCGGTGGCAATGGCCTCATCCAGGGCTTCGGCTGCGACCACCTTGGGCGCGCTGCTGGCAAACGGCAGCAAGGACAGGTCGATGATGCCCTCCTTGCTGGCGCGAAACAGGGCCAGCAGGCGATGCGAAGGAATCTGCGCGATGGCTTCCAGATGATCGAAATAATCGCGGTACTTGGCCCCTTCGGTTTCCTTGCCGGCGATCACGCGGGCGCGGATGCGGCCATGACTGTGCAAAAACTCGCGCATCGAGCCGACCAGTGCGGCGTCTTCGGCAAAGCGTTCCATCAAGATGGCCCGGGCACCCTCAAGCGCCGCCTTGACATCGGCAACACCCTTTTCTGCATCCACGTAGCCGCCCGCCTCGGTCTCCGGGGTCAGCGTCGGGTCGGCAAACAAGGCATCGGCCAGCGGTTCCAGCCCGGCTTCGCGGGCGATCTGCCCTTTGGTGCGACGCTTGGGTTTGTAGGGCAGGTACAGGTCTTCCAGGCGTGCCTTGGTATCGGCGGCCAACACGTCGGCGCGCAAGGCCTCGGTCATCTTGCCCTGCTCCTCGATACTGGCGATCACCGCCGCGCGCCGATCCTCCAGCTCGCGCAGATAGGTCAGGCGCTCTTCCAGCAGGCGCAGTTGAGTATCGTCCAAGCCACCCGTGACTTCCTTGCGATAGCGCGCAATGAAAGGCACCGTGGCCCCTTCATCCAGCAAGGCAATAGCGGCCTCGACCTGGGCGGTCTTGGCGGCGATATCGGTGGCAATGGTCTGGATGATGCGGTGTTCGGTGTGGGACATGGAAGCTTTCCGATGAAACGCGGCCAGCCAGCCGCCAGAAAAAACCGCTGTCGGCAGGCGACGGCGGGTGGGGAGTTTAGCCGGGGTCGTATCGGGTCAGTAGTGGTAGCGCGCCTGCGCCACGAGAATCGCGCCGTCCTG
>CAYRJS010000371.1:0-2720 GCA_964424535.1 uncultured Aquimonas sp. | reverse complement strand
TGCACCAGGGCCATGGCGCACATCGCGCACGGCTCCAGGGTCACGTACAAGGTGCAACCTTCGAGGCGATAATTGCCGCGCTCACGTCCGGCGGCCCGCAAGGCCACGACTTCGGCGTGGGCGGTGGGATCGTGATCGAGGATGGTGCGGTTGCTGCCGCTGCCCAGCAGATTGCCTTGGGCATCCACGATCAGGGCCGCGACCGGCACTTCGTCATCCTCACGCCAGGCTTGTTCGGCCCGTTCCAGCGCCAGGCGCATCCAGTCGCTGTCGCTGCGCCAGCGCGGTGAGGCGGATTCAGCCATCGCTTTGAAGCAGGGCTGCGCGCATGTAGCGGCGTGCATCTTCAGCCAGATCTTCGTGCTCCAGGGCGAACTGGATGGTGGCCTCGACCAGGCCGATGCGGCTGCCGCAATCAAAACGGCGCCCGACGAAGCGATGCGCCAGCATGGGCGCGTCCGCCAGCACGGTGGCGATGGCATCGGTCAACTGGATTTCCCCACCACTGCCTGGCGTCTGGGTTTCCAGGGCGGCAAAGATCTGCGGCGGCAATACGTAACGACCGACGATGGCCAGGGTGCCGGGAGCCTGGTCCGGGTGCGGCTTTTCCACCACGGCCTGGATGCGGTTGTCACGACCGGCCCAAGGGCCCGTCGCAACGATGCCGTAACTGCCGGTCTGGGATCGGGGCACGTCCTCTACCGCGATCACTCCGGCATCGGCCTGGGCGGCCAGTTCCAGCATTTGCGTCAGTGCGCCCGGCCCTTGGGAAAAGATCAGGTCATCAGGCAGCAACACGGCAAAGGGTTCATTGCCGACCACGGGCTGGGCACACAATACGGCGTGGCCCAAGCCTCGGGGCTCGGTCTGGGTCACGAACACGGCCCGCACATGATCGGGCAAAACCCCGCGCACCAGTTCCAGCAAGTCCAGTTTGTTGGCTTGCT
Source organism: uncultured Aquimonas sp. (assembly GCA_964424535.1). GTDB lineage: Bacteria > Pseudomonadota > Gammaproteobacteria > Xanthomonadales > Xanthomonadaceae > Denitratimonas. The sequence continues at coordinate 1,773 of CAYRJS010000371.1, read as the reverse complement.
CCAGGCGGTGTTCAAGCTCGTAGGCCTTGTCGAAATAATCGGCGACCGCGTGCTTGTAGCGGTTGGTGACAAACACCAAGGTGTCGCAACCGGCGGCAATGGCCTCATCCACGGCGTACTGGATCAGGGGGCGATCCACCACCGGCAGCATTTCCTTGGGCACGGTCTTGGTGGCCGGCAGGAAGCGGGTGCCATGGCCGGCGACCGGAAACACGGCCTTGCGGACACGTTGATAGATATGGGTCATTTCGCTCATCACCCTGTTTTCGAACTGCGATGCAGGGAAACCACCTGGGTAGCCGGTTCGCGTATGTATTCGGGCACCAGTTGGCACAAGATCGCTTCCAGTGCCGTGTTGTCGTAACGCAATACGGCCTGCTGGGCCTCATGCAGGGCACGCTCCAGCAGGATCCGGGGCAGATCGCGCGGTTGCGCCAGCATGATCTTGGCGTGCACGGTGGGGTGGTAGTTTTCCTGCGGGTGAAAGAGTTCTTCGAACAGCTTTTCCCCGGGCCGCAAACCGGTGTAGACGATGGCGATATCCTGCTCGGGCTGCTTGCCAGCCAGGCGGATCATCTGTTCGGCCAGATAGGCGATGCGCACCGGCTCACCCATGTCGAGGGCAAAGATTTCCCCGCCATCGCCCAGCGCGGCCGCCTGCAGAATCAACTGACAGGCTTCGGGGATGGTCATGAAGTAACGGGTGACTTCCGGGTGGGTGACGGTGACCGGACCGCCGTTTTCGATCTGCTCACGGAACAGGGGCACGACGCTGCCGGCCGAATCAAGTACGTTGCCGAAGCGCACCGTGATGTAGCGGGTGCGGCTGTCGCGAGCCATGGCCTGGCAGACCATTTCCGCGATGCGCTTGCTGGCACCCATCACGTTGGTGGGATTGACGGCCTTGTCGGTGGAAATCAGCACGAAGCTTTCCGCATGGTGGCGAGCTGCGGCCAGGGCCATGACCTGGGTTGCCAGCACGTTGTTGCGGACCGCCTCGCGGGCCTGTTCCTGCAGCATCGGCACATGCTTGTAGGCGGCGGCGTGGAAGACCACGTGCGGACGCGCTCGATCCATGGCGTGCTCGCATACGGCGGCATCACCGCAATCGCCCAGCACCACATCCAGCACCAGATCCGGGAACTCGGCGCGCAATTCACGCTCGATCCGGTACAGGTTGTATTCGCAGGCCTCGATCACGCACAGCGATTCGATACCCAGGCGCGCCACCTGGCGGCACAGTTCCGAACCGATCGAGCCACCGCCACCGGACACCAGCACACGCCGTCCGGTCAGGCCGGTACGGATCGCAGTCCAGTCCAGGGTTACCGGATCGCGGCCCAAGAGGTCATCGATGGCCACTTCCTTGAGCTGGTTGAAGGCCGAGCGACCCTCGATCACATCGCGCAGGCGCGGCACCGTGCGAAACGGCAGATGCGTGGTTTCACATAGGCCGACCACGCGCTGCATCTGCTGGTTGTTGATCGACGGCATGGCGATCAACACCATCTCGGCGGCCACTTCGTGGGCGATTTCCGGCAGGCGGTCGAGGGTGCCCAGAACCGGCACGCCCTGGATGCGGGCGCTGCGCAGGCTGCGGCTGTCATCGAGGATGCCGACCGGACGCAACAGGTTTTCGCGGCGCAATTCCCGGATCAGGGATTCACCAGCGCTGCCGGCTCCCAAGACCAGGACACGACGCACCGGTGCACGCGAACCCGCCCCGTAGCGACTGTCCTTCCAGCGTCGATACAACAGACGCGGAGTGGCTAG
>CAYRJS010000370.1:0-2729 GCA_964424535.1 uncultured Aquimonas sp. | reverse complement strand
CACTGCTGCGCTTTCCCGTGTAATGGACCGCCCCGCATGAGCTCAACAGCAGCCGTTCCACGCGCGCGCATGCCGCGCCAGATTCCCTACATCATCGGCAACGAGGGCTGCGAGCGCTTCAGCTTTTACGGGATGCGCAACATCCTGGTGCAGTTCCTGATCACTTCGACCCTGTTGCAGCACATCCTGGAAGGCGCCGATCGCGAGTTGGCAGCCAAGGATCTGATGCACAGCTTCATGATCGGCGTGTACTTTTTCCCGCTCCTGGGTGGCTGGCTGTCGGACCGTTTCTTCGGCAAATACAACACTATTCTCTGGTTCTCGCTGATCTATTGCGCCGGCCATGCCTGTCTGGCGTTGTTCGAGGAGAGTCGCGCCGGATTTTTCACCGGGCTCGGGCTGATCGCGCTGGGTGCGGGCGGCATCAAGCCGTTGGTGGCGTCTTTCGTGGGCGACCAGTTCGACCAGTCCAACAAGCATCTGGCCAAGATCGTCTTCGACGGGTTCTACTGGATCATCAACTTCGGTTCGCTGTTCGCTTCGTTGCTGATGCCGCTGTTCCTGAAGCATTACGGTCCTTCCGTGGCATTCGGCATCCCGGGGCTGTTGATGTTCATCGCCACTTTCGTGTTCTGGCTTGGGCGCAAGAAGTACGTGCTGGTTCCGCCGGTCGGCAGCGCTGATCCGCATTCGTTTTCCAAGGTGGTGCGCACCGCGCTGCTGGCGGAAAAGCCGGGCGAGGGGCGCCCCGGGCTGTATCTGGCCGTGGTCGGCATCGGTGTGGCATTCGCGGCGCTGGTGTGCGGCATCTTCGGCCTGATCCCGACGCTTGGCTTTGTGATCTGTGCCTGCCTTGCGCTGGTGGCGTTGCTGGGTGGCATCGGTGGTGGCGCCTGGCTGCAACTGGAGCGGGCGCGCGGCGTTCATCCGGATGTGGCGGTGGACGGTGTGCGCAGTGTGCTGAAGGTGCTGGTGATCTTTGCGCTGACCACACCGTTCTTCTCGCTGTTCGATCAGAAGGCGTCGACCTGGGTCATCCAGGGCAATGCGATGACCAAGCCGGAGTGGTTCGTGGCATCGCAGATGCAGGCGCTCAATCCGGCGCTGGTGATGATCCTGATCCCGTTCAACAATCTGGTGCTGTATCCGATGCTGAGTCGCTTCGGCTGGGAGCCGACGGCACTGCGCCGGATGACGGCGGGCATCGCTTTCAGCGGGCTGGCGTGGATTGCCGTGGGTGGTATCCAGGTGGCGATGGATGGCGGCAATGCAATGAGTATCGTGTGGCAGGTGTTGCCCTACGCGCTGCTCACTTTCGGCGAGGTGTTGGTGTCGGCCACCGGGCTCGAGTTCGCCTACAGCCAGGCGCCGGCGGCAATGAAGGGCGTGGTGATGAGTTTCTGGAACCTCACCACCACGATTGGCAATCTCTGGGTGCTGCTGGCCAACGCGGCGGTTCGCAATGAATCCCTGACCACCAGCATCGCGGGAACCGGCCTCAGCGTGACGGCATTCCAGATGTTCTTCTTCGCGCTTTTCGCACTGGTCGCGGCGTTGATATTCGGAATGGTGGCGAGGAAGTATCGGATGGTGGACAACTATCGGCCGGCGTGATGGGTCAGCGTTATGTGTTCCAGCGGACTTCTTGCAGCCGAATGAACGGATGTTTCAGTAAATGGAAATGAAAGTGCCTGTCTCGGTCTTCATCATCACCCGGGATGAGGCTGATCGCATCGAGCGGACGATTCGTGCGGCTTTGCAGATTTCATGCGATATCGTTGTGGTGGACTCGGGCTCGACCGATGGTACGGATGAAATTGCCAGGAGCCTGGGTGCGCGTGTGGTGCATAATCCATGGCCCGGATACGGTGCCCAGAAAAACTTTGCCCAGACGTTGTGTGCACATGATTGGGTCGTGAATCTGGACGCTGACGAAGTCATCAGCGATGCGCTGATAAGTGAAATCCGGGGGATTTTTGACGATGCTGGCCCGCAGGCGGATGCCTATATGGTCAGGATCGTTGATGTGATTCCCGGTGAGGCCGGGCCGCGTCCCCTGGCCTATGCTTTCGACCCGGTACGTCTTTATCGAAGGGATGTCGGGAAGTTTTCGCTTTCAACGGTACATGACCGGGTCGAGCTGCATTCGGGTGCTGTTCGTTCGCGCTTGAGGGGAAAAATAAATCACTTTTCTATTCGCGGTATCGGCGCGCAGCTGACGAAGTTCAACGAGTATACGGATGCCCAGGTGGATGATATTTTCTCCAGGGGGGGGCATTTTCACTGGTGGCGGTTGTTCATCGAATTTCCGGCGGCATTCCTCAAGGCATATCTGATTCGCAGGCACTTTGTTGGCGGCAGGTACGGTTTTCTGATGGCGATGAATTACGCCATTTTCAGGCACTTGCGGGTTGCCAAATATCACGAGCGGCGAATGCTTGGGATGCGTTGCAGGAAGCTGCCAGTCGGGCATCGCGATGCAGCATGCAGTGATACGGGGAGGCGCGCAGCCTCCATGCATGAGCATCAATACGGTGATTCGGAGAAGGCTTGACGGCCACGCGCATGCCCCTTCATCCAACGTTCTTCGTAGAAGGTCACGGGCAGCCGGAAGGTGCAAGTGCAGCCTGATTCTGTCTATTGCTCCAGATCAGATGGCAGCCGAACAGGCTGGATGCAAGTTCAGCCGCGTGCCAATCCATCCAGCAATGGAAGCGTGGTGGCCTGGA
>CAYRJS010000369.1:0-2741 GCA_964424535.1 uncultured Aquimonas sp. | reverse complement strand
GTGCGCGGCCTTGCGCGTCAATCCCAGGTGCAGCATCAGGGGACGGGCGATCTGTTCGCCCACCGGGATGACGGGATTCAGGCAGGTCATCGGGTCCTGGAAGACCATCGCGATGCGGCGCCCGCGCAAGGGCCGCATTCGCGCCTCGTCCAGGGTGCGCAGGTCACGGCCTTCGAACCAGACATGGCCAGCCTCGCGGATCTCGATCGCGCTCGGATTCAGGCCCATCAGGGACCGAGCCAGAACCGACTTGCCGCTGCCCGATTCACCGACGATGCCCAGGGTCTTGCCGGCGTGCAGCTCGAAATCCACGCCATCGACTGCGCGCACGACACCCTGCGGACTGCGCAGCCAGGTCTTGAGGCCTTGGACCGACAGCAGCGGACCGCTCACAGCGCACTGCTCCGACGATCGCTGCGTCGCTGCCAGTGATCGCCCAGCACATTGAGGCTGAGAATGGTGAAGAACAGCACGATGGACGGGCCGAATACCGTCCACGGGGCCATGGCCATGGCGCTGCGTTCGGCCGAAATCATGCCGCCAAGGCTGGGTTGCGGGACGGGCACGCTGAGTCCGAGAAAGCTCAATCCGGCCTCACCGATGATGGCGATGGCGACCATCAGCGGCACATAAGCCAGCAGGGGCGCGAGCAGGTTCGGCAGGATTTCCTGGCCGAGGATGCGGGTATCGCCCATGCCGCTTGCCCGCGCCGCCAGCACGAACTCGCGATCCACCAGACGCAAGGTCTGCGCTCGCACCAGCCGGGCGCAGGCGGGAACAAACAAGATGCCCATCGCGAAAATGACCTTGGCCAGCGAGGCTCCGGTGGAAGCGATGATCGCCAGCGCCAGCACGAGTGGTGGGAAGGCGAGGATCACCGACATGGCCGCGGAAATCCACGCATCCCACGTCCCTCGGCGATAACCGGCCACCAGGCCCAGTGGACCACCAATCGCCAACCCGAATGCCACCGCCCCGAGGCCGACCTGCACGCTGATCCGCAGACCGAACAAGGTGCGGGCCAGCAGGTCGCGACCGAGCGAATCGGTACCCATCCAGTGCTGCGCATCGGGGGCTTCAAGGATCGACAGCAAGTCCTGACGATAGGCGTCGAGCACCGGCAGATAGGGTGCGAACAAGGACACGATCAGCACGAGCACGAGCCACGCCAGCGCCACCCGTCCCGCCCAGGGCAGGCGAAGTGCCTGGTTGGCGCGCTTGTCAGCCACGATGTCGCGCCCTCGGGTCGATCCAACCATAGGCCGCATCGACCAGCAGGTTGATAAGCACGAAGGCCGCAGCCACGAACAGCACCACGCCCTGCACCGCTGCCAGCTCGCGCTGGTAGATCGACTCGGCCAGCAGCGAACCGATCCCCGGCAGGCCGAACAACACCTCGATGATCACCGCCCCACCCAGCAGGCGGCCGACGTTGATCCCCACCGCGGTCACCAGGCTCAGCGAGGATGGCCGCAGCGCGTGCTGAAAAAGGATGCGCCAGGGCGGCAGTCCCATCGCCCGGGCCGTGAGGATGAAGTTTTGTTGCAAGGTTTGCAGCAATTCGCTGCGCAACAGACGCAGATAGGTCGGAAATTCCGCCAGTCCCAGAGCCAGGGATGGAAGCAGCAGACTGCGCAGATTGCCCGCCAGGCTTTCCCGCAAGGGCGTGAATCCGGTGGCGGGCAGCCAGCCGGTGCGCAGCGCAAACACGTAGACCAGCAACAGGCCGATCAAAAAGGAGGGTGTGGAGATCAACGCCGTGCCGGCAGTTTGGGCCACACGATCAAAGCCGCCGCGCTCGCGGTAGGCCCCAAAGACTGCCGCAGGAATCGCCAGCATCAGGGCGACGCATTGCGCCCCGATCAGAAGTTCCACGGTAACCGGGAGCCGATGCAAAAGTGCCGCCAGAACCGGTTCGCCGGACCGGTGGATCGTCCCCAGATCACCCTGCACGACATGACCCAGCCAGTTCAGATAGCGCATCACCACGGGTTGATCCAGGCCCATCTGCGCACGCAGTTGCGCCAGGGATTCGGCGGTGGCGCTTTCTCCCAGCATCAGCAACGCCGCATCGCCCTGTGCGGTCTGCATCAGGGCAAAGGTGATGATGGACACGGCCAGCAGGATGGCCAACGGTGCCAGAACCATGAGCAGCCAGCGTCGCCCATGCGGCCCCGACAGGCGCAGCCTGGGTGGCGTGATGGAGGGCTGGGACGATGTGCTCATGGTTCCAGGACCCGCATCACTGCACGCGGGCGTCCTGCAGGCGCAACACCCCATCGGGCACGTTGGGGCCAGGTTCCACGCCGGCCCGCATCATGGTCTGCAAGGTGGTGTCGAACAGGAACAGATACGGCACATCCTGCCCCAGCAACTGGGCGACCTGGGCATAGATTTCCTTGCGCTGCGATTGTTCCAGCGTGGTCCGGCCACGCTCCAAAAGTGCGTCCATATCCGCATTGGCATAGCGGGTGTAATTGCTCGAAGGCGTATCGGCATAGCGCGAATGGAAGGCCCGATACAGACTCAGATCCGGGTCGGCGCGGCCCACGAAGCGGAACATGGCCATCTGGAAATCATGGTTGATGACATCGGACATGAAGCGCGCACCCTCCACCTGGCGGATCGTGGACACAACGCCCACTTCTCCCCACATTTGCTGCAAGGGGCCTGGATCGTGTCCCAACCCGTGGTGTAACTCCGGTACCGATGGCCTCGGGCGCGGGCGGAGTTACGGGATT
>CAYRJS010000368.1:0-2753 GCA_964424535.1 uncultured Aquimonas sp. | reverse complement strand
GCCTGGACCAGATCGTGGTCGAGCACTTGCGTCTGCAAGGTGCCCGCGAAGCCGAATTGTCGGACTGGCGAAACGTGGTCGAGGCCATGGACAAGCCGGATGCGGAGGTCACCATCGCCATCGTGGGCAAGTACATCGATCACCACGATGCCTACAAATCCCTGTCCGAAGCCCTGAAACACGGCGGTTTGCCAGGGCGCATCCGGGTCAAACTGCGCTGGATCGAAGCGGCGAGCCTGGAGCGTGAAGGTACGATCCTATTGGCGGGCGTCGACGGCATTCTGGTGCCGGGCGGTTTTGGTGACCGTGGCTTTGAAGGCAAGATCGTGGCCGCCCGTCACGCCCGTGAACAAGGGCTGCCTTATTTCGGCATCTGCTACGGCATGCAGGCGGCGGTGGTGGAGTTTGCCCGCCATGTGGCCGGGCTGGAGGATGCCAACAGTACCGAGAATGTCAGCGACACGCCCAATCCGGTGATCGGCCTGATTACCGAGTGGCGCTCGTCCACCGGCACGATCGAACACCGCGACGAATCTTCCGATCTGGGCGGCACCATGCGTCTTGGAGCCCAGGAATGTCGCCTCAAGTTTGGTTCGCGGGTGCGCGAGATCTACGGCAACGACATCGTTACCGAGCGTCATCGTCATCGTTACGAGTTCAACAATCGTTACCGAACCGTGCTCAAGGAAGCCGGCTTGTCCCTGTCGGGCAAATCCATGGATGACCTGCTGGTCGAGATCGTCGAGATCCCGGAGCACCCGTGGTTCATTGCCACCCAATTCCACCCCGAGTTCTTGTCGACCCCACGGGATCCACACCCGTTGTTCGTTGATTTCGTGCGCGCCGCCCTGGCGTGCCAGACCGCATGTGCCGGGCAGGGCGTGCAGGAGGCCGTATCGTGAAACTGTGTAATTTTGAGGTGGGCCTGGATCGGCCCTTGTTCCTGATTGCCGGCCCCTGCGTGATCGAGTCGATGCAGTTGCAACTGGATACCGCCGGCACCTTGAAGGACATTACCGACCGGCTGGGCATCCCCTTTATCTTCAAGTCCAGTTTCGACAAGGCCAACCGTACTTCGGGCACCAGCTATCGCGGCCCGGGGCTGGAAGCCGGACTCAAGGTGCTTGATGAGGTCAAGCGTCAGATCGGGGTGCCGGTGTTGACCGATATCCACGAATACAGCCCGATCGAGGAAGTCGCCAGCGTTGTCGATGTGCTGCAGACCCCGGCCTTTCTGTGTCGGCAAACCGATTTCATTCTGCGCGCCTGTTCGGCCGGTCGCCCGGTCAATATCAAGAAAGGCCAGTTTCTTTCCCCGTGGGAAATGAAACATGTCGCGGCCAAGGCCAAATCCACCGGCAATGCCGCCATTACCGTGTGCGAGCGCGGCGCCAGTTTTGGCTACAACAACCTGGTGTCCGATATGCGTTCTCTGGTCGTGATGCGCGATACCGACTGCCCGGTGGTGTTCGATGCCACCCATTCGGTGCAGTTGCCGGGCGGGGCTGATGGCAAGTCCGGTGGCCAGCGCGAGTTCGTGCCGGTATTGGCGCGGGCCGCCGTCGCTGCCGGCATCAGCGGCATTTTCATGGAAACCCATCCGGACCCCGACAAGGCTTTGTCCGATGGTCCCAATGCCTGGCCGCTGGGCAAGATGGAAGCCCTCCTGACCACGCTCAAAATGCTGGATGCCACGGTCAAGCAGGCCGGTTTCCTGGAGCAGGGCTAAGCCTGTAGGTGCGCACGAATGCCATGCACGAATGCCGTGCACGGCGTCGGGCAAGCCGGCACCAGGTCATCAATGCCGTTGCGGTAGGGTTTGCACCAATAGCAGGTGCAGTTCGGCCTCGTCACCTTGCGGGGGCACCAGCTCACTCAAGGGCAGGCCAAGTTCCAGGGCATCGTCTTCATCCAGCCCGTCCAGAGCCTGAAACCCGGCATCGAGCAGGTCGGCACGGGCGCTGTCAGGGCTGTCGTAGTTGAGGCGCGCGCCGCTGCTGTCGATCACTTCGACCGTACCCGAGGGGCGAATCTGCATCCGGCTCCAGACCAGGGTATTGCCCAGCCGCGTCAGCCACCAGGTGGGATGATCGTTGTCGTCCATAAGTGTCTCAGTGGTAGACCAGCCAGAGCAGGCCGGAAGCCAACAGGGCCAGCAAGGTACAGATCAGGGCAATACGGGCCGGATGGGCCAGGCCGTTGAGCGAGCGGTCGCTCAGATTGCGGTAACGCCCGATCAACAGCCAGCCCAAAGCCCGGGGAGAGGTGAAGACGGCAGCCCCGAACGACTGCTTGAGGGCAGGGTGGCGATCACGCAGATGGATCACGACCAGGGCCCAGAACAGGACAAAGGCCAGGGTGCCGGAAATGGCGATGGCCAAGGCCACCAATGCCAGGAACATGCCCATCGAATCAGAACTCGGCCGAGCCGGGTACCCGTGGGTAGGCGATGGCATCGCGGATATTGGTCAGGCCGCAGACATAGACGATCAGACGCTCGAAACCGAGACCGAAGCCGGCATGGGGTACGGTGCCATAACGGCGAAAATCGCGGTACCAACTGTAATGCTCGCGATCCAGACCGAACTGGTCCATGCGTGCATCGAGCACGTCCAGGCGTTCCTCGCGCTGGCTGCCGCCGATGATCTCGCCGATGCCGGGGGCCAGGACGTCCATCGCGGCCACGGTCTTGCCGTCGTCGTTCAGGCGCATGTAGAAGGCCTTGATGTGCTCGGGGTAGTTCATCACCACCA
>CAYRJS010000367.1:0-2774 GCA_964424535.1 uncultured Aquimonas sp. | reverse complement strand
GTTGTGCCTGGGTGAGCTGGGCGCGCAATTCCACCGCTTCCAGTTCGCGGTTGCGGGCCCCGCGGTAGCGATCCACGACCAGGGTGATGGCCACCACCACCGCATACACGATGAATTCGGTCGGCAGTGCCAGCAGATAACGATTCACGGTCAGGGTGTAATCCCCGGCCGAGGAAACACCCGGCAGGCTGATCAGCAGCCAGCGCAGAACGTAGGTGCTGGTGGTGTGGACAAAACCCACCGCCAGCATGATCAGCCCGTGCAGCGGCAGGTTGATGTTCCAGCGCAGTCCGAACGGCGGCAGTCGCCGGGTGGCGAACACCATCACCGGCACCAGCAGGGCGGCCATGTAGGTGCTGGTACTTTCCTCAAGCAGGATGCGCAGCCATTCGGCCGAGCGGTCGGTGGCTAACCGACCCAGGTAACGATCCAGGAACAACAGCAGCGAGATGGCCGTTGCCATCGACAACAGGCCACCCCAGAGCTGGGTTGGCGTGAAGCGGCGGGTCTTCTTCGCTGGTGAAGGAGTGAACGGCACGCGATTGATCGACAAGGAGGCCCGCGTCATTGTAGGGGCATGGCCGGGCAATGCCAGTCCGTGATCGGGATCAGTGGCCTTCGGGTTTCATCTCGCCCGCTTCGATGGCCAGGCGCAGACGGTTTTCCGGCGGTGCCGTCGGGCACACCACATGGCTGTTGAGGGCGCAGGGCGGGTTGTAGGCGCGATTGAAATCCAGCACGACCTTGCCGTTTTCCGGGGCGCTGGCGTACAGGAAGCGTCCACCACCGTAAGTGATCTTGCCGGATGTGCGATCGGCAAACACGAAGAAGAGTTCACCATCGTCCGCATCGGTTGGCATCAGGCGATAGCGTTGGCCGTCTCGCTCGAATGTAGCCTGGCCCGATACCGTGCCTTCCTCGGGTGTGCCGGCAACGGTGAGGTATTCCAGGGTGCGCGGTGGATCGAAGGGCTCCCAGTCAGCCACGATGCGCCAGTCCGGGTTCACCTCGAAATGCGGGATGCCGTTGAATGCCTGTCGCAGTGGCGAATCCACATCGCGCAAACGCCAGGCAGTGAGATCGCCCAGGCGCACGATATAGAACCATGCGCTACCAAAATCGATCCGGGTCGGACCGCCTGCGTGTAACTGGTCGACCAGATCGAGGCTATCGAAAGCTTGACCCTCATGTCGCCCTTCGCCACCCGGTTCGGAACGAAATTGCACCTGGCCGTCGGTATCCAGGCGCAACCAGCCCAGATGCGCCGGCCCCTTGGGCAGCACGATGTCATTGTCATCAGCCGTGCCCACCCGGCTTTCACCCACCGCTACCGGACCCGAGCCGATATAGCTCAGATAGCCTTCTGGCTGTCTCAGGTTTTCGTAACGCTGGGCCCGCCAGGCCTCAGTGGCCGCCAGATAATCGCTGTCATCGGCCACGGCCTGGGGCATGACAGGCGCGAGCAACAGCAGGCAAAGAGCAAGACGAAGCATGGGCGTTTCCTTCAAGACTTGCAGCAAGACAAGGTTTGTCGGTATCTGATGCGCATCGCTATCAGATGTCGACCCTGAAATGATAACGCCGGTGGCAGAACAAATCTGCAGGATTCGGCAACCGCTGATTCACCCTCGACCTGTGCTTATGGCAATTTGGAATCGAAACGGCATTGCATGTGGTTTTTGTAAACGCCTACCATGTGCTCACCTTGAGAAGGCGTGAATAAGCTTTAACCGTCATTCCAGCGAAGGCTGGAATCCATTTTCAAGCAACGACGTGGACCCGGAATTTTTCTGAAATGATGAATTACTCACATGTTCCTTTGTTGCCATGATGGACGACAACCCGATAATCGATGGAATCAGTAACCATGTTTGACCGTTTTGAAAACCATGGAAATGTCCTTGCTTGCATGTGCATGTGTCGCATGACCGGCCTGGGAGGGTTTGGGTGCAGCTAGGCGCATGAATTGTTGAGCCACGCAATACCCGACCCGCCCGGCCCTTCCCATGAAGTGGCCGGTTTTTTTTGCCCGGTATTTACCACAGCGCGCTGAATTGGAGTGTTTCGATGCAACAGGTGACCTTGATAGGCGGCAGCCCCGCATTGGCTTCGCGCAGTTCGGCGGTGCTGGATGAAGTGGCCATCCGGATACGAAACGCCGGTATCCATATTGAACGGGTGGAAGTGCGGGAGCTTGATCCAGTAGCGCTGGTGCGGGCCGATTTCAGCCATCCCAGCATCCTTGCGGCCGCGGGAAAACTGGCCACTGCCGATGCCGTGGTGATCGCCACGCCGGTATACAAGGCTTCGTTTTCCGGGGTCTTGAAAGCGTTTTTTGATCTGCTTGATCGTGATGCCCTGCAGGGTAAACCGATATTGCCTATCGCTACCGGCGGCACCATCGCGCACCTGCTGTCGATCGATTATTCCTTGCGTCCGGTGCTGTGTGCCTTGCAGGCGAGCCATATCCTCACCGGTTGTTTCGTGCAGGACCGGGACGTGCTGGCCTCCGGTCCCCAGCGCGGTATTACCGATGCCCTGACCCGAGAGCGGATTCAAAACCAGGTGGACACCTTGTTGGCCAGCTTGGGTGTCTCGCCGGTATCCGAACTGGCCGAGGCGTGTTGAGTATGGACATAAATAGCCAGGTTGGACCTGAATCCAACCACATCATTCAAATGTTTTCGTGATTTCACGATCTTTCCCCAAAGGAGTTTCTCATGTCCAAACAGATTCATGTCAACGGTTTTGAAATGGCCACGCCCGGACATATC
>CAYRJS010000366.1:0-2775 GCA_964424535.1 uncultured Aquimonas sp. | reverse complement strand
CCGCTGGCGGAACCCTGGCTGCCGCCCTCAAGGTGGCCGACCGCGCACCCAAGGGTTCGGTCCTTCTGGCGATGCTGCCCGACACCGGCGAACGCTATCTGTCCACGCCCCTGTTTGAAGGCGTAAACGAAGGTTCCGACGATGCCTGGCTGACCTCGATCGGACCCTGAGCTTTGCGCGCCAATATCTGAACGGTCACGGAGTCTCAAAGCTCCGTGACCATACTGATTGACCTGGATCATTGGCAAATGTCGGGTGCTGGAGGATAGTGCACCTTTTCACTCCTGTATTGCCCGAGGTTCGTCCATGTCCATCCGCTACACCGGTGTTTCCGAGTCCATCCTTGATGCCATCGGCGATACCCCGTTGCTGGAAATCGAGGAGGGCATCTTCGCCAAGTGCGAGTTCCTCAATCCGTCCGGTTCGATCAAGGCGCGCATCGCCAAGTACATCATCGAAAAGGCCGAAGCCAGCGGCCAGTTGAAGCCGGGTGACACCATCGTCGAAGCCACCAGCGGCAACACCGGCAACGCCTTTTCCATGGTCGCTGCGGTCAAGGGTTATCGGATGATCGTGGTCATGCCTGAGGGCTTGTCCTCGGAGCGGGTGGCGATCTCACGTGCTTTTGGTGCCGAAGTGCTGTTCTGTGGCAGCTTCCACGTCAATGCCGCGCTTGAACGCGCCCGCGAACTGGGCCAGCAACCGGGCTTTTTCTTCCCCGGCCAGTTCGAGTCGGAATGGAACGTGGAGGAAAACCGCGAATGGCTGGGCCAGGAAATCCTTAGTCAACTCGGCAGCAACCGCATCCCGGATGCCTTCGTCCACGGCGTCGGTACCGGTGGCACTCTGATCGGTGTCGGCCAGGCTTTTCGCCAGGTCAACCCCAAGGTGCGTCTGTTCGCGATGGAACCGTCCGAATCCAAGACCATCCTGTGCGGTGAAGTGGCCCTGCACCAGATCGAAGGCATTTCCGATGGCTTCATCCCCGGCATCTTCGCCAAGCACCGGCAACTGGTGAACGACCTGACCTCCGTAGACAGTGGCGAGGCCGTCACCCAGATGCGCACTCTGGCGCGTACCCGGGGCTTGTTCTGTGGTCCCAGCTCGGGTGCCCATCTGATTGCGGCGCGGCGCATCAAGGCCCAGTTCCCCGAACTGAAGACCATCGTCACCATCTTCGACGACGAGGGCGAAAAGTACATGCAGGACTTCTTCATGCACCCGACCCAATCGTCCGACAAACCTCTGCCGTTCCACTAAACGGCAGGCACGACTTCGAGCTTCCCCATGTTGTTGCTGGATGCCCCCAGCCCCGCCCCACGCACGGTCCGCATGTACCTGGCGGAAAAGGGCCTCGTGCTGCCAGTACAACAGATCGACGTGTTCCGGGGTGAAAACCGTGAGCCGCCTTATCTTGCCGGCAATCCAACTGGACAAACTCCGTCCCTGCAGCTTGATGATGGTCGCACCCTGGGCGAAGCCGTGGCGATCATGGAATATCTGGACGAACTGCACCCCGAGCCTGCCCTGGTCGGACGCACGCTCGAGGAACGGGCCATCACCCGCCAGTGGCAACGCCGGGCCGAACTCAACATCACCGAATTCATCCATAACGCCTACCACTACGCCGAAGGCCTGGAACGCTTCCGCAACCGGATTCCGGTCACCCCTGAAGCTGCAACGGGCCTGAAACAGGCCGCCCAGGATCGCATTGCCTGGCTTGATCACATGCTCACCGGACACATATTCCTGACCGGTGAACGCTTCACCATCGCCGACATCTGGCTTTACGTCTGGCTGGACTTTGCCGACTCGGTCGGTCAGCCATTCGACAAGACACTGCCGACCCTTGGCCCCTGGTTCGAACGCATCAGCGCGCGTGCCTCGGCCACAGCCAGCCTGCACCCGGGCGTCAAACCCGGCGGTGTGCGCGGCTGAAACTTTTCCACTCGAGGAGTATTCCCATGAGCCAACGACTCAACTACGGCACGGCCTCGCCGGACGGCATGAAAGCCATGCTCGGCCTGCAACGCCACGTCGAACACTGCGGGCTGGAGCACAGCCTGATGGAACTGGTGAAAACCCGGGCCTCGCAGATCAATGGCTGCGCCTACTGCATCGACATGCACACCAAGGATGCCCGCGCCGCCGGCGAAACCGAGCAACGCCTGTACCTGCTCAATGCCTGGCGTGAATCACCCTTCTATTCCGACCGTGAACGCGCCGCCCTGGCCTGGACCGAAGCCCTGACCCGCATTGCCGATACCCAGGCCGTCAGCGACGAGCTGTACACCGAAGCCCGCAAGCAGTTCAGCGAAAAGGAGCTGGTGGACCTGAGCTACGCCATCATCGCCATCAACGCCTGGAACCGCCTGGCCATCCCCTTCCGTTCCGAACCCGGCCACTACCAGCCCGGCGACCACGGCAAGCGCGACTGATCTGCCCTCGACGGTGATCCGCACGCAGGTGTGAAGTTTTCTCGGCAGCTTAAAAAGCTCCGGCCAGGTGTCTGGCCGGAACCGACTTCGTTTCAGCGACCAACCTCCGGGAACTGCGTTGGCGCCGGTGGTGCAACCACAGGTTTGGGTGGATTGGCATCCAGTTCCGCCAGCAGTTCCTGCACGGCCCGTTCGATGCTGGGGTCGCGCCCGGCGGCAATCAGTTCTGGTCGGTCGATGACTTCGATATCCGGCACCACGCCGACATCTTCCACATCCCATTTCCCATCCGTATCCAGAAAACGGAAGGTGGCAGCCAGCATGGAACCGTTGTCGA
>CAYRJS010000365.1:0-2777 GCA_964424535.1 uncultured Aquimonas sp. | reverse complement strand
GATCGAAGTTCTGATCACCCCGCGCACGCGCGCCCTGGTGCTGATCAACCCCAACAATCCGTCCGGAGCGGTGTATCCGCGCCAGTTGCTGCAGCAACTGGCCGCCATCGCCGAACGCCATCGCCTGTTGCTGATGGTGGACGAAATCTATGACGAGGTTCTCTACGACAGGGCCGAATACATTCCGCTGGCACCTTTGGCAGGCGATGTGCCCTGCCTGACCTTCAGCGGCTTGTCCAAGGTCCACCGCGCTTGCGGCTATCGGGTCGGCTGGGTGGTGCTGTCAGGCGATCCTATCCGCAGTGGTGACTATCACCATGCCCTTGACCTGCTCGGAGCCTTGCGCCTGTGCGCCAACGTCCCGGGCCAATGGGCCGCGCTGGCGGCCCTGACCGGACCCGACACCATCAGCGCCCTGACCTCACCCGGCGGTCGTCTGTACGAAGCCCGCCAGGCGGTGCTCGATGCCTGCGCTGCCAATCCCTATCTTTCGGTCGTGGCTCCGCAAGGTGCCCTGTATGCCTTCCCCGGTATCGACACCCAGACCCTGCCGGGTTTCGACGACCACCGCTTTGCCCTGGATCTTCTCACCCACGAAGGCGTGCTGGTGGTGCCCGGTTCGAGTTTCAACGTGCCCTACCACAACCATTTCCGCGTCACCCTGCTGCCCGAACCCGAGCAGATCCGCGATGTCTTTGCCCGCATCGGTCACGCTCTGAATCGTTGGGAACAGCCGGCACAACTGGATCGCATCGCCGAAGCCTGATGGCTCGAAAGCAACAGCGCGGGCAACTCAGGTTTCGGCGTCCGCCAAGGCTGTTGCCGGCTTCTCAAAGCGATAAAACAGGTTGGGTTCGGAGACCACGAACAAGCTGCCATCCGGGGCCATGGCTACGCCCTCGGCCTGTGGCACCCTGCGCACCAGACCATGCTGCCCCTGCCACAAGGGCAGCATGCTGATGGGCTGGCCGCTGCGCGAGTATTCGATAAGCACGGCCGACTGATCGCTCAATACCAGCAGATTGCCACTGGACCGGTGCGTGGTCAGCCCGGAAAGATCACCGATAAACCAGCTCCAGAAACCACGTCGGAGCCAGTCCTGACCTGGATCCGCGCCTGTCGGGGTGGACAAGCCGGGAGTATTTTCCAGGCTCAGCACGCGCACCGGAAAGCGCTCCTGGCCGACCAGCAGGCGATTGTTGTGCTCATCCCAGGACAGGGCCTCGACGCCCTGGTTGCGGTGCACGCTGCGGACCGGCAACTGACCCATCGGATGGGCCTCGACCTGTGTGGTTTGGGCCTCCAGTTCGATCGCATACAGGCCATTGCTGCGTTCATCGGCCACGACAAAGCGCGAGCCCCCGACATGGGTGATGCTCTCCATGTCGCGCACCCCGTCCACATCGATGCTGCGCAACAGCTCGCCTTCGATAGTCAACTCCACGACCCGTGCTGGTCGATTGATCGCGGCAAACAAGGTGCCGGTTTCGTCATTGAACGTCAGCCCCGACAGATTCCCGGCGACACCCTCCACCGGGTGGGCCTGGATCACCACGTGATAGTCCGGCAACCAGATCGAACCCTCCCGTTGCTCACTGGCATGCCAGAACTCCGGCGCCACGTGGTAGGCCAGTATCGGCAGGTGAAAATACGCCCACGCAAGCAAGCCACCTGCAAGCAGGCCGCCAAGCCAGAGCAGACGCCGTTTGCGAGGCGCGGCAACGGTGGACATAGCGTCTTGTGGAAAGGGACGACGGGCGATTTTAAACCGGATGGCCTGCACGCGTGCAAACCATCCGGGCAATCCTTACTCCACCAGTTCCGGCAGATTGCGATACAGCTCCAGGGCTTGAGGATTGGCCAAGGCATCGGTGTTCTTGACCGGACGTCCATGCACGACATTGCGCACCGCCAGCTCCACGATCTTGCCGGAAATGGTGCGCGGAATATCCGCCACCTGGATAACCTTGGCCGGCACATGCCGGGGCGTGGTGTTGGCGCGAATCTGCTTGCGGATGCGATCGCGCAGATCGTCATCCAGCTCGATGCCTTCGCGCAAACGCACGAACAGCACCACACGCACATCCGACTGCCACTGCTGGCCGATGCACAGGCTCTCCAGCACCTCGGGCACCTGCTCGACCTGGCGATAGATCTCGGCGGTACCGATGCGCACCCCACCGGGGTTCAAGGTGGCATCGGAGCGACCGTAGATGATGACCCCGCCGTATGCGGTGATGCGGGCGTAATCGCCATGCGACCAGACATTCGGATATTTCTCGAAATAGGCGGCGTGATAGCGCGCCCCGTCCGCATCGTTCCAGAAACCGACCGGCATCACCGGGAAGGGATTGACGCAGACCAGTTCGCCGGTCTGATCCACGACCGACTTGCCCTCGTCATCGAAGATTTCCACATCCATGCCCAGGCCTCGGCACTGCAGTTCGCCGCGCCAGACCGGCAGGATCGGGCAACCCAGGGCAAAGCAGCTGATGATGTCGGTGCCACCGGAAATCGAGGACAGCATGACCCGATCCTTGATGTCGCGGTAGACATAATCGAAGCTTTCCGGCGCCAGCGGTGAGCCGGTCGACAGGATCGACTTGAGATTGAGCAGCTTGTGCGTTTCCCGCGGCTTGATGCCGGCTTTTTCGATGGCGCTGATCCACTTGGCGCTGGTGCCGAACACGCTGATGCCAAATTCATCGGCCAGATTCCACAAGGCGTTGGCATCGGGCCAGGACGGATTGCCGTCGTACAGCACCAGGGTGGCGCCC